>JBBUGM010000020.1:0-13381 GCA_038077975.1 Patescibacteria group bacterium | reverse complement strand
CCGTACTCTCGGAAAACACTCAAATTGTTGTTCCAAAACCGAAAGTTGCACAGGAAGGCGACACATCTTTACCCAAGGTTAACGCTGCCTCCGCGCTCGTCGCCGACTTCAACGGTAATATTTTCTTCGAACTTTATGGTGATCGGAGATGGCCAGTCGCTTCGATCACGAAGCTCGTTGCGGCGGCGGTTGTCTCGAAGAATTTACCAATGCATGAATCAGTTACTATTGCGGCAGAGGATTTTCCGTTGGGGACCGGCGAGAACGGACTTAAAGAAGGGGAGAGATACAGCGTGCAGGATCTTCTCACCGCGACGCTGATGCAATCCTCGAATCAAGCCACGGAGGCGCTCGCGCGGTTTTACGGCAGGGAAAATTTTATCTCCGCGATGAACGCACTCGCGCTCGAGTGGGGCCTTCAGGAAACCCGTTTTGAGGACCCAACCGGTCTTTCCGTGGTCAACCAATCGACCGCGGAAGATCTGGCAATGCTTGCGCGCGCAATTTATGACCGCCATCCAGAGCTCCTCGAGATCACGCGCAGGGAGTCGGCAACTATCACAGAGCTTGATTCGGAGAGAAAAGTTATAATTAATAACATAAACCTTTTTGCAGGGAGAGCGGATTTTATCGGCGGCAAGACCGGCTACACGGACGAAGCCGGCGGGAACCTTCTGTCGATCTTCTCTTATGACAATAAGCCGGTTGTAGTTGTCGTTTTAGGCACGGACGACCGCTTCGGTGAAACGGAGAAATTGTTTAACTGGTTCCGTTTTGCTCACTAATTTTCACGAATAAAAATTCGCGAATATTAGCGAATAAAATTAGCGCATATTAGCGAGTTATAAACATGCAAGTTTTCGAAGCCGTAAGAATTTTAATCCTCACAACAATAGCTTTCGTCGTAGCTCTCGGAGTTACGCCGATTTGTTACCGCTTTCTCAAAAAATACAGTTTTTCGAAGCAGCTTCGCGGCAGAGAAGGGACGCCGATTTTTCATGAATTGCACCAAAAGAAAGAAGGGACGCCGACCTCGGGCGGCATCATTATTTGGTCAACAATACTGGGCTTGGCCGGTGTTTTTTGGTTTTTGAGCTATGTTTTCGACGGCGACTGGGACTATTTCAATTTTGTCGATCGCGCGCAGACCTATTTGCCCCTTGCGACGCTTGCGGTCGCGGCTATTTTAGGCCTGGCCGACGATTGGTTCGGGATATTGCGCATCGGTGGCGCCTCCGGAGGCGGATTGAAGATCAGGCATAAACTTTTGCTCTACACCGTGATCGCCGCTGTCGGCGCCTGGTGGTTTTTTTACAAGCTCGAGTGGGACATTCTTTTCGTGCCGTTTTTCGGGAATGTTGTTGTCGGGGCGTGGTACATGCCGATATTCATGTTCATCATCATCTCAAGCGCTTTTTCCGCTAACGAAACGGATGGCCTGGACGGACTCTTTGGCGGCGTGGCACTTTTCGCTTTCGTAGCACTCACGACCGTCGCCTTCGCGTTGGGCAGATATGACCTCGCCGCCTTCGGAGGTATCACCATAGGCGCGTTACTGGCCTTCCTTTGGTTCAATATTTATCCGGCGAAATTTTTTATGGGAGACACAGGTTCGATGTCCTTGGGGATAGTGATGGGCGTGATCTCGATGCTCACGAACACGACACTGCTTTTACCGTTCTTTGCGATAATTCTGGTTGTCGAATCGCTTTCGGTCATCGTTCAGCTCGCGTCAAAAAAACTCCGCGGCAAGAAAATTTTTCTCTCCAGTCCGATTCACCACCATTTCGAAGCATTAGGTTGGCCGGAGTCGCAGGTGACGATGCGGTTTTGGATCATCTCTGCGGTTTTTTCCGCATTGGGGCTCATTATCTTTTTCCTCTCGCGCGGACTTTAGGAAATGCGTCGCGTGTTTTCCAGCCGTCATTGCGAGCCGCAGGCGAAGCAATCTGACAAGAAGTGTCATTCCGAGCCGTGCGAGGAATCTCAAGCGGCAGATTTTCGTGGAATCCTTCGAGATTCTTCGGGCTTACGCCCTCAGAACGACAAGGAAAAACGCCCCCCAACTCATTATTTGAGATTGCGGAAAAGTTAGAAATAGATTATGATACGGGAAGTATTTTGACAGGAGGCCGTTCTTGATGGAGACCCATCCGCGCCCCACTTTTAGCGAGTGGCTCGTGATCCTGGCCGTTGTTATGATCTTTTGGGTTTTGATGCTGATCGCCGGCGTAAATTACCACTCGGAAGAACTGCCTGCCCCGAATTTTCCAGCGCCGTCATGCTGGCACATTTGGCCGCGAGTTGAAGCGGCCGAGGTCGACGGCAAGATCGCAATTTTTTACTATCATGAATTCTTCAATGATGGTGAACGAACAAAGCACCCGTACCCTCTCAACATTTACATTCAAATTGGAGGCGAAGTTCGTCCCGCGACATACTCCGGATACGTCGCCCTCACGAACCATTTGAGGCCGCATTAAAGGAGGCGAAAATGAAACTCGAAATCGAGAACAGAGAAATGTGCGGAACCGCCGAAGCGCTTTATCTTTGGCTCCCTGACACCTTGCCGTTTTCTTTCTCGAGCGAAGGACTGCTTCAGGTTTTCGACGTTCGAAAAAGCAGCATTGATTTTTACAGCAAATTGCCGGAAGCCACTGAGCAATATGATCTTTGGGAAATTGCGGCGGTTGACGGAAGCGGCCGGGTGAGGACCCGCTTAAGCATTAAAAAATTCTTGTTATGAGGCAAGGTATCGTGAAAGCGTTATATTGCGATGGTAAGTCGGTTTCCACGGACGATATTTCCGCAATTCTCTCTTCGGTGCGCTATTTCGTTTTTTACGATTCGCAGGATCCTGCTGTCGCTGTTTTTATGGGAATTAATGGAATAGCAAGCCGCCGCCTTTTTAAGGAGCGGCTTTTTAATGAAATTGACAGGGCTTTAAGGAGATGCTATCTTATAGGGAGTAAAATTTACCCGTGAGGTTCGGCATGTTGGTGTTGGCGATTGTTGCCGGTTTTTGGATTTCTTGTGGAATTTTCTGCGCGGGAGCGAGCTTCGCCCAATTTCAAAGAAAATTTCCGTCTATCGCGCGGGAACACAAAGTTTCTGATGCGAGGTTTGCTTTGTTTGTGGGGCTCTATGGACCGTTAGCGTTGCCAATCATTTTTTGGGTTGGTGAGTTCCCTGAATACGGCTGGTGTTTTCCGTCCTTTCGCGACCTACGAGGACGTTAAGCGAAAAGAGTGGGGCCCGCGCGCATACGATGCGTACGCGGGCTTTTTTTGCTAAGGTTAACTAAATGAAGCAATCGCAGCTTTTCACAAAGGTATCCCGCCAGGACCCGAAAGATGAAACGGCCTTGAACGCCCGCCTCTTGGAGCGCGGTGGTTTTGTTTATAAAAATTCGGCAGGTATCTACTCGTACTTGCCGCTCGGCTGGCGCGTCATGCAAAAGATCGCGCAGATCATCCGCGAGGAGATGAACGCCATCGGCGGGCAGGAACTTTTTATGCCTGCCCTTGTGGAGAAAAAATATTTGGACGCGACGGGGCGGTGGAGCGTGGAAGTCGGCTACGAGGTGCATGGCAAGGGGGAAAAGGCGGCGAATTTCACGCTTGGCTGGACACACGAAGAGGTGCTTACGGAGATCGTTTCGAAATACATCAGTTCCTACAAAGACCTGCCTTTCGCGGCGTATCAGATACAAACCAAGTTTCGCAACGAACCACGGGCAAAATCCGGCCTTTTGCGCGGCCGCGAATTTATGATGAAAGACCTCTACAGTTTCCACGCAAGTGAAGACGATTTCGAGAAATATTATGAGAAAGTTGCAGATGCCTACCGCAAGATCTTCGAACGCTGCGGTCTAAAAGCGGTTTACACGCTTGCCGGAGGCGGGGCTTTTACCGCAAAGCACACGCATGAATTCCAAGTTCCGGCCGAGGTCGGCGAGGATACGATTTTTGTTTGTGAAAAATGCGAATATGCGGAAAATAAGGAAATATCCAAATTGCAGGAGGGCGATCGGTGCCCCGTGTCATTGCGAGGGAGTGAAACGACCGCGGCAATCCCGAAAGGTCACGAGATTGCTTCGCCTGCGGCTCGCAATGACGGTAAGCGGTGCGGCGGTAGGATTTATGAAAACAAGGCGATAGAGGTGGGCAATATCTTCCCATTAGGTACGAAATACTCCGAAGCGTTCGATCTCAAGTTCCGCGACGAAAACGGAAAGGAGCACTTTGTCGTCATGGGCTCGTACGGTATTGGCCTCGGGCGCGTGATGGCGACAGTCGTTGAAGTTTCAAATGACAAAGCAGGTATCATTTGGCCCGAGTCGGTTGCGCCCTTTAGGGCACATCTTCTTTCGCTCGGAGGCGCGGACGGAAGTTCGATTTATGAAAAATTGCAAAAAGCGGGAATAGAAGTTCTCTACGACGACCGCGATCTCTCCGCCGGCGAGAAATTCGCCGAAAGTGACCTCTTGGGTATCCCGTGGCGGCTAGTTGTGAGTCCCAAGACTGGGGATGGTGTAGAAGTAAAAAGAAGAAATGAAGGAAAAAGCAAGACAGTTTCTGTTACCGAGGCGCTAAAACTGCTGAAATAGTAGGGGTTTACAACGCGTTTTTTCTGTGGTAATTTATTAGCATTCAACAATGCGTGAGTTTTTTGGCAAAATTTTTAAAGATATCGGCATCGATTTGGGTACCGCGAATTGTCTGGTTTATTTGAAGGGGCACGGCATCGTTATAAACGAGCCGACGGTGGCTGCCGTGAACAACAAGACCGCGAAGATACTTGCGATCGGGGAAGACGCGAAGAAAATGCTCGGGCGAACGCCCGCGCATATTGACGTTATCCGTCCCTTGGTGAACGGTGTCATCTCCGACTTCGACATGACGCAGGAATATCTGCGCGAGCTTTTGAAACGCCAGCGCACGAACCCGCTCTTGAGTTACAGAAGGGCGATCCTCGCCGTTCCGAACAGTTTGACGGAGGTGGAAAGGAAATCCGTTGAAGACGCCGCGATGAACGCAGGTTGCTCCAAAGTTTTCTTGGTTGATTCGACGACGGCGGCCGCGATGGGCGCGGGAATGCCGATCCACGAGCCGACAGCGAGCTTGATAGTTGATATTGGCGGCGGAACGACGGATATCGCGGTTATTTCCCTTGCCGGCACGGTGGTTTGCCGCACTTTGAAGACCGCGGGCGACAGGTTTAACGAAGATATAATCCGTTTTGTGCGTGATGAGTTCCGTTTGGCGATAGGCGAGCCGACGGCGGAGATGGCGAAGATCGCGGCGGGTTCCGCGGTGCCGATGGACGAGCGACTCGAGGTCCCCATCCGCGGCCGCGACATCGGGACGGGCTTGCCGCGCGAAGTTGCCATGAAAAATAATCATGTGCGCATCGCGATTGCGAAGTCATTGCAGACGATAACGGACGCCGTGCGCGACGTTCTTGAATCCACTCCCCCCGAGCTCGTCGGAGATATTTTAGAGCAGGGAGTTTTCGTTTGCGGCGGGGGAGCGCAACTTCGGGGCATCGACCAGCTTATCGGCAAAGAAGCCGGAGTTGCGGTGCGCATAGTGGAGAACCCGATAACATGCGTTGCCCGCGGTTTGGGCATGCTTGTCGAAGATTTCAAAGGGCACAAGCACTTGCTTGATGCGCCGCCGAAACCGTTCACTATTAACCTCTGATGAGGTTCGCGGACTGACGCTGACTTGTGCCTGCTGGCGATCGCGGATTCACGCGGACAACGCCTGTCATTCTGAGGCGAGGAGTGTTTAGCACGACGAACCGAAGAATCCCGCCTGCGTGGCCGAAGCCATTACGACAAGGCGAAGGCCCGCGAGATTCCTCGCGCAACTCGGAATGACAAACAACCATTGAAAAACTTACGGCTGTTCTGAAAATCAGAACAGCCGCTGTGTTTAGTTTGTTGCCAGTGCCCTTCGGAACCGTTCACTGGACGTAAAAACGATTCCAAAGATAGCAAGGGCGAGGTTGGACAGGAAGAATATGTAGATCATCGCCACGAGCGCAGAGGTCGTTGGGTATATGTAATGAATGAAGTGTGCGGCAACAATTTGCGGCATCATTAGTCTCGCGAGCATAAAGACCGGGCTATACAACATCGAATGGATAGCAAGCAAACCGTATACGCCTCCAAACAATTGGAAAATCGCGCCCCAGAACAGAACTTGTGTCACTAAGGCCAAAAATACAACTCGCTTCATGATTTCCTCCTTGTTTCCCACAACATGTAATTGCTGTGGGATGCTGGCTGTATGTTAGCATAAGGAGCTTTATTTGTCAAATTGCTACCTTGAACCTTATAATTTCGACTAATGACCAAAAGTAACTCAGTTTTACTCGCGCTTATCGTTGTTTTGGTTTTCCTGATATTCTTCGCTCCGCAAATTGCCTGGCAGGCGCGTTCTTATTTGACCTCGGTGGCAATCCCTTCGACAAGCTCAGGGAATAATGCAGAAGCCGTCGCTCTTGAAAACGTCGCGCTCAAAGCGGAACTCGCGAAGCTCGAAAATATTAAGTCCCAACTTCCGGAGAAACCGTATAACTACATCCGCGCCATCGTCCTCTCGCGCTACCCGATGAATTTCCAAAAGGAATTTCTTGTGGATGCGGGGAGCATAGACGGCGTCACGGAGAAGCACGCGGTGGTTTTTCAGGGCGCGCTTGTCGGCCGCGTTTCAAAAGTGTTCGACACAACCGCGCTTGTCGAAACCGTTTTTGACCCCAATTTTGAAACATCGGTCCGGATTGGCGCCTATGCCACGGACGCGCTTTTTAAAGGCGGCCTTACGCCCGAATTAAAACTTATCCCCCTTGAAGCTAAGGTCAAGCAAGGCGATGTGGATTTCGCCGCTTCGCCGGATTTTCCCTACGGCTTGCCCATCGCCGCAGTGAAGGAAGTGAGGGTATCCGACGACAAGCTTTTCGAAGAGGCGATGCTCGAATTCTCGTACGACATAAATAGCATAAAAAGCGTTCTTATTGCTACTGCGAGATAAAATTATTACTTACTATCATTATAGCACGATTGTGTTATAATGATAGTATTCGCGCAGAGACATTGCAAAATGCTGTCTAAAAAGTTCATAACGGCAATTCTAATCTTGTTTATCGGCGCCGCCGCCCAGCTTATCCTCGGCGAGTTTTTCGGCTTTTGGATAAATTTCGCGCTTGCGGCGCTTGTTGCAGTCGCTTTTTTTCTGGAACTCATCCAGCTCGCGTTCCTCGCGCTTCTCGCCGTTTTTTTGCTTAATTCACGGCCGGCGTTTTCTTACGAATTGCTTTTTGTTGCCGCCCTCCCTTTTCTGGTTTTGAAATTACGGGAATTACTCCCATGGCACCGCTGGCTTTCATGCGGGTTTTTTGTTTTTTTGGGGATTGCGGCAATGTACGCCATATTCGCGCCGGGCATTTTCGTATCGGATATCCAGATATTTTTGATCGATGCCTTAAGCGCGGTTATTTTTGGGACGGTAGCGTTTAAAACAATGAAAATAATATGAGCATCAACATAGACGATTTTCAGAAGATCGATCTGCGCATCGCCAAAATTCTTATGGCCGAGCGCGTGCCGGATTCGGAAAAGCTTGTCCGGCTTGAGGTTGATCTGGGAGACCCTTCGACTGGCTCAGGGCTTGGGAAAAAACAGGTCGTTGCCGGCATCGCCAAATCCTACACGCTGGAAGAGCTTGTGGGGAAAGAGATCGTGGTTGTGGCAAACCTCGAACCGCGGACATTTGCCATTCGACAAGCTCAGGGTGAGCTCCTGGAGCTCAAGAGCCAAGGGATGCTTCTCGCGGCGCATGACGCTGACGGAGGTCCCATTTTACTTATGCCAGAACGGGGAGCGCCGCCGGGAAGCGCAGTTTCATAGGCATAGAAATATCCACAGGCGGGAGGTTGATTAGACATCCCGGTTTGCTACAATATTTCTAACAAGTAAATAGATTATCAAGAGTCCGGCTTGCCTCGCCGAAGCGTAATTGCAAAGGCGGGGGTGGGGATCTGGCCCCTTAATCCGGCGACAGCCTGCGGATTTTCTCTTTGTGAGGAAGAGAACGCGCGCAAGGTGCCAACTCCAGCCCTTAACGGGGAAGATAAATATTCAAGCTAGTCCGCCCTTCCCATGAGGAACGGGCGCGATTAGTTTTTAGGTATACGAATAGCGCGCCTCCGCCTTTGGCTCCGGCAACCCGCCCGCCCGAGTTGCGCTCGGGCAAGTCGGGCGCGGTGCGAACGCGCACATGCGAATAATTTCTATGTTCTACAACTCTAAAATTTATACGGTTGAATCGGTTACGTCCGGCCATCCGGACAAAGTTTGCGACCAGATCTCTGACGCCGTGCTCGACGAATGCTTGAGGCAGGACCCAAAAAGCCGCGTGGCCATTGAAACTTTCGGTTCGCATGGTTTGCTTGTTGTGGGCGGAGAGCTTACGACCAAGGTGGATTTCGACACAGAAAGCATCGCGCGGAAAGTTTATCGGGATATCGGATATAGCGATGAGCTTCGCGTAATTTCTAGCATCGTCAGGCAATCACAGGATATCGCCCAAGGAGTGGACACGGGTGGGGCGGGAGACCAGGGGATAATGTACGGCTATGCCACGGATGAAACGCCGGAGTTTTTGCCGAGCGCGGTAGTTTTGGTGCATCGCCTGGCTAGCGGCCTCGAGGAGCTGCGCAGGAGAGATCCTTCGGCAAGTTCAGGACAGTTTTCTGCGAATTCGCAGAAAACTGATTTTTCTTGGATAAAGCCGGACGGAAAAACGCAGATTACGGTAGAGAACGGCAAAATAAAAAGCGTGCTTGTAAGCACGCAACATGCCGAAGAAGCGGAGCAGAATTTCATTCGCGATCAATTAACGATACATCTGATTGTTCCAATAATAGGAAATGACGGAATTGAAATTTTAGTGAACCCCACGGGAAAATTCGTGCAAGGCGGATTCGCGGCGGACACGGGACTAACCGGCAGAAAAATCATGGTAGATACTTATTGCGGTTTAGTTCCACACGGCGGCGGCGCATTTTCCGGAAAAGATCCGACGAAAGTGGATCGCTCGGCGGCTTATATGGCGCGTTTTGCCGCGAAAAATATTGTGGCGAACGGATTTGCGAAGAAGTGCCTTGTTTCCGTGGCTTACGCCATTGGCCGCGCCGAACCGCTTATGGTCTCCGCGATCGATGAAAACGGCGATGAAAACGGCAGAGATCTCACCGTCATTATCCATAAAAATTTTGATTTCCGCCCGCTTGCGATCATCGAACGCCTCGGTCTTCGCCAGCCGATATATTTAGAAACCGCAGCTTACGGGCATTTCGGGAAGCCAAATCTTCCATGGGAGGCACTGGTGAAGCTGTAGCCGTATTGTTAGTTACTACCATTAACCAACAATTGTTGGTTAATGATAGTTGATGCTTCCATTTCAGCTGGTTAAGAAAACAGAAACCGAGCACATAGAGAGCTATGTGCTCGGTCGGTTATTTCTGCGTTGCGGCTAATGCTAACGCTTTCTCGAGGCATGGTGAGTTCGGTATGGGGTCGAGAACTTCAACCTCGATCCATTGAACCCCCCATTTATCGGCAGCTTCATGTTTCTGCAAACGGCTGTCAAGGTGATAAACACAGCTTTCGGCGGATTCTCGCATGGCTCCCCCCGTGTCATCTACCTTGAGTTTCCCGAATTCCTTGGTCCGAAGACGAGTCCCGAGCGGCAGCAGGTTGTGCGCCGCTGCGAGACCTGGCTTCGACCACTTTTTGCGGCGGCGTGGATCTTTCTTGTTCAACTTCGCCCACTTGCCAACGCATTCCTTGTCCCAAGGGTCATAAGCCGTCACCTTCATCTTGATCTTGAACGGCTTGAAACCAGGTTTCGCACTCTTTTCCTTCCTGCGAGAATGGAAGACAATGACAACATCCTCGCCGGTGGTCTTGGAGGCCGTAGTGGATACGGCTTCCACGGTTGAACTCTTGGCAGAAGCAGAAGCTTTGCCGAGAGATTGGCCGATGCAGAAAGAGAAAACGAACATAGCCGCGACGCAGAGGATGAGCTTTTTCATGGCCCACCTCCTTGCCACGTTTGACGTGGCGCGTCTTTTTAATTGAAAGCGGACGTATCCGCTAACTGTTAGTAAGTATAGCACGGTTTTTTATTTCTGTCAAGGAACTCCGGCTTGCGGTTTTTGAGAACCGCGGTTCAATTTCTCCAGCGGAAATTGACCACTGCTTCTCGCCGCCAAAACCGAGCACATAAAATTTTATGTGCTCGGACCAAGCTTGTTGGCGCTCCGAAAGCTTCTCAAAAACCGCAAATCTCCGCTTTGTATAATTCATTTGTTAAATCGACACAAGAGAACGTTCACAAATAAAAAAACCTGCTATACTGGTAAGCATGAAAAGAAAATCTTTACACCTCTTCTTTCTCGGAGCGATAGCCGCGACCCTGATGGTTTTCGCCTGGGCGATTTTCCGTGTTTTTATTACCGAACCGAAAAATCCGCCGCTCAAAACGGAAGAGTTGGTTCTCGCAGGTGAAACTTTTCGCGTAGAGATCGCAGATAGCTTGGTCGAGAAAGCATTAGGGCTTTCTGGCCGCGAAGGATTAAGGGAAGGTGATGGTTCGACACGCTCACCACATGGCGGAATGCTCTTTATTTTTGACCACCCCAGCACTCAAACTTTTTGGATGAAGGAGATGTTGTTCCCGATAGACATAATTTGGATAAACGGCACAAAAATTATCGGCTTCGCGGAAAATGCACAGACGGAACAAGGAAAAAAACCGCGGCAATTAGAACTTTATTCTTCTCCCGGGCCGGCGGACAGAGTGCTTGAAGTGCGCGCGGGAACGGTTGCGCGGCTTGGCGTTAAAGTTGGCGACGAGATCTCGTTGCGCTAAAATTTTTTCCAAAACTTGACTACAGCGAATAGAGGTGGTATCTTGGTAGCAGTTATTTTTTAGGAGATACCGGTGGAGCAAAGTGGCGGCAGGTGTAAACCGAAATGTCTGGCAACAGAGAAATTTAGCGTTCTTGTCGGCACGAGAATGTTTATGGTTGCCAGATGTCCTCGTTGCGGGGAATTTAGCCAATACCCGAGATATTTTTTCAGGGTCGACACCAAAGTTTTCCGTGGCACGAGATTGATCCAAGAGAGCGAGCTATCGAGCGACCTTCTTGCCGAACTTAGTGAGATGGCTGAGAGAATAAACGTCACAGACTCACCGACAGAAAACCAAATAGTATGAAAGAGGCCTCGCCCTCTTTCTTTTTTTGTCAAAATGGTGTAAGATAAGGGCAGAAACTTGGCATCAAGGAGGCCGGCCTTGAACGGACATTTTTCGGATTGTGGCCGGCTCGACGGCTGCGCTTGCGAGAAGAGGAGCTACTGGTTCGTTTTCTCACTCACCCTTGCCGCTTTGGTGATCGAAGCTTTAGGAAGCTGGTGGTCCCAGAGTTTGGCGCTCAAATCGGACGCACTGCATGTCTTCGTAGACCTTCTTTCGATCGTCGTTTCGATCTACGTCGCGAATCGTGCGCTGGCGCTTGCTTTAGGAGAAGATCATCCGCGCATCAGAAGGATAAGGGGGAACGGCGGCTACGTGAACGCGATTCTGCTTGCTTTGATCGGCTGCTGGATCTTGTTCGAATGCGCGGAGAGGATGTTCGCCCCGCGGCAGGTTTTCACGTTCAGCATGATATTGGCGGCGGTCATCGGCGCCTATCTGAACTACAGAAGCCACAAAGTTCTCGCTCGGCTTGGCCACGGGCATTCCCATATCACGAACAAGGCGCTCGATTTGCACGTGCTTTCCGACCTGTGGCAGAGCGTCGCGGTAATAGCCGCGGCTTTGGCCATCTGGCTCACGGGAGAGGTTTTGTTCGATCTGCTTATTTCCGCTGCTGTTGCTTTCTGGATGTTCCTCCAAGCGCGTAATCTCTGGAAAAGCTCCAAAAAATATTCACAATGAACAGCCGCACTTCTTAATGTGCGGCTTTTTGCTACAATTAAAGGCATGAAAAAAGCGCGTGTTGCAATTAACGGATTCGGTCGTATCGGTCGGCTTTTCTTCCGGGCCGCCTTCGATAAATCTTCGGCGAGCCAAGCAAGGTCTGGTTTTGATGTTGTTGCCATCAACGATCTTGGCGACATTGAGAATCTCGCTTATCTTTTGAAATACGACACTGTTTATGGCCGCTGGGATAAAGAAGTCGGCGTAAAAGACGGTCACCTGACGGTTGACGGAAAAGACATTCGTTGTTTGCAGGTTAAAGACCCAGCTGCCCTGCCGTGGAAAGAATTGAAGATAGACGTTGCGGTTGAAGCAACCGGATTTTTTGAATCATTCGAAAAAGCTAAGGCGCATATTACGGCCGGCGCGAAGCGCGCTGTCATCACTGCTCCCGCGAAAGATCCTGACGGCACAGAAGGAAAAACGGTTTTGATGGGAGTGAATGAAGGCGAGCTCGAATCGGTGGTTTTGACATCGAACGGTTCGTGCACGACGAATGCGGCATCTCCCGTGATCCAAATCATGTCCGAAAATCCGGGCATAGAGAAAGCAATATTGAATACGGTGCATGGATACACCGCGACGCAAAACTTGGTTGACGGGCCGACGAAGGGTCATGACTTCCGCCGTGGGCGCGCCGCGGGTCAGAACATCGTCCCTTCAACGACGGGCGCGGCGATCGCGGTAACGCGCGCGATACCGTCACTCGACGGCAAATTTGATGGCATGGCTATCCGCGTGCCGGTTGCGACCGGTTCCGTGGCCGACATCACTTTTGTTGCGAAACGCAACGTGACGGAAGAAGAACTCAAAGACATCTTCCGCAAAGCGGCAAAAGAACCGCGCTGGAAGGGGATTTTGAAAGTTACGGAAGACCAAATCGTTTCCTCTGACATTGTCGGCGAGCCCTACGGCGCGATCATCGATTTGAATTTTATCGACGTCGTCGGCGGCAATCTTGTAAGAGTTCTTTCTTGGTATGACAACGAAGCAGGATATGTGGCTACCTTGATCAAACATATTGAGCGCGTGGCGCAATTGGTTTAATGAGCAGCAAAACCATCGGCCATATCTTTTTTGCAATTTCGGTCTTTCTTATTTTGGCCGTCTTCGCGATATATGCCGGTTTCTACGTACTCACTTCGTCGCTTATCAGACAGAACGTCAGGCAGGCACTCATCTGGGGAAGTTTGCTCGACAGGCAGATAGCACTACAACAGAAAAAATAATGCTAATCTGCAAATGATTACTAATAATACGAATGTCGCTTTAGCTCAATAATGCAAATATACGAATTAGTATATTGGTATGTCGCGCTAAAGCGC
>JBBUGM010000019.1:0-28736 GCA_038077975.1 Patescibacteria group bacterium | reverse complement strand
GTATCCCGCGTCTTCACGGGAATCGCATTTTCACCGAGCTTGCCTCTGAGACAGTCCCCAAGTCGTTACGCCTTTCGTGCGCTTCGGAACTTCTACGTACTCGCTCCGCTCGTACTTACGCGATGCCAATATACGAATGCATGCGAATGATACGAATGGCTACGAATCTTCTCTTTCGAGAAGGATCGGACTATATCTTCACCCTTCGACTCGCTGTGCTCGCTCGGGGCGAGCTTAAAACGAATCAATGGGGGCGACGTGTAGTCTCTACGGGGTCAAGCCAGTACATATTTTTGAGAACCTTGACAGATCTTTTCTATTATGCTACAATGTAGACAGAATTGTTGGAGGTGAACTATGCAGGTGCTGTTGAACATTGCTCTGGGCTGTGTCCTGTTCTTCCTCTGTCTCATCGTGCTCCTTTGGAACCGCTATCTGGTTGTTCGGAGGAGAAAGATGAATGGCCAATGGCAGAGTTTTTCCGACTTTGTCGGAGAGGAAATCGAAGATCTTCTCGGCCTTCCTCATTGGAAGGAAAACCCTGAAGACCTGTGAGTCCTCCTGTTCGAGGGGCCGTCCCATTATGGTCGGCTCCTTTTTTTTCTCAAAAATATGTACTGGACGACTTCCCTCGGTATTCCCATTGCAAGTAGGGCTATGCCCTGAGCTTGTCGAAGGGTTCACCGATACAGTCGCTGTTTCAATGCTAATTACTCAGCAAAGGGGCAAGTTCCTGCCTCGCCTTCGGCGAGGTCGCAGACTGACGCGGACTTAACGCCGACTGTCGCAGAAAATTAATTCTGCGTAGTTCTGCGTTCGTTCTGCATAATTCTGCGTATTCCGGCAAAACCGGAACAACCTTACCCGAAAAGGAATTGCGCTACCTTAGAACGATTTATTCTGTTATTCTGATCTTTTTTGATCAACTCTGCATGTCGCCATGCAGTTCGGACTATATCTTCTCCGATCGACTACCGGAGTCTGACGTATAGTCTCTGGGGATTTTCGCCGCCTTATGGACGGCAAATCTTTCCTGCTGATTGTCTGCTTAGGTTAAGGATTTTTACTGCGCTACTGTAGCTTTTTAAGCTACGGTCGCGTGAGTACATTAACATTTGCAGGGTTTCCAGCATATAGTCAGATTTTATAACTACAATCGTTGTTTATAGTTATCGCTGACATTGACGAGGGCTTAACTCGGTGAGCAACGCACCTCGCTAAAGCTCGGTGCTCAAAATCAAAAATTAAAGTTCAAAAATCAAAATTATTGAGTTCGCTTCGCGAACAACATTCATTTTACATTTTGATATTTACATTTTGAATTAAGCATCTCGCCTTAGTGAGATGCGCCACCCCCAAGCTTGACCTTCTCGCATCGGTCAGGCGTCACCCCCTATACATCCTCTTGCGAGTTAGCAGGGAGCTGTGTTTTTGGTAAACAGTCGCCCGGGGTACTTTTGTTGCAGCCCGCCTCGCGCTCCGCGCGAGGAAATCCTAAGCTCTAATCTCTAAACCCTAAACAAACTCAAGATTCAAATGTGTCAAATTCCAAACTTGTTTGGATTTTGGGTTTTTGAAAATTAGGATTTGTTTAGAAATTAGAAATTAGGATTTAGAAATTCCTTGTGCGAAGCACAAGGTGGGCAGGCCTTATCGCTAACTTACGGCCGTTTGTTTGCCGAGTTCCTTAGAGGCAAATCACTCGTTCCCCTTGGTCTTCTCGACCTATCCACCTGTGTCGGTTTCCGGTACGGTTCCTCTGTAACGTGAGCGTTATGCTTTTCTCGGAAGGCTCTTCGCTTGCGTCGGCGGAGTAAATTCTCCGCCTTCTCTTGGCGCTCGTTTGAACTTCGCGCAAAGA
This sequence comes from Patescibacteria group bacterium, assembly GCA_038077975.1. GTDB lineage: Bacteria > Patescibacteriota > Minisyncoccia > UBA6257 > 2-01-FULL-56-20 > JBBUGM01. The sequence continues at coordinate 26,875 of JBBUGM010000019.1, read as the reverse complement.
ATAGAAAACCAATAATCCACGCAAACTTATTTCCTTCGCACATAACGAATAATCACAAAGGAGGGACGGAATATTAACCGTCTGTCCATCAGCTGCCCCTTTCGGGATCGCCTTAGGGCCGCCTAACCCGTGGTTGATTGCCAGTGCCACGGAAACCTTGGATTTTCGGGGTCCCAATTTCTCGTTGGGATAGTGGTTACTCATACCAACATTTGCTCTTCCTGCCGCTCCACTCGCCCTCGCGGGTCGAGCTTCAGTGCAGACAGGAATGCTCTCCTACCACGCCTCGCGCACAGCGCGAGGAAATCCTAAGCTCTAAGCTCTAAACCCTAAACAAATTCAAGATTCAAATGTGCCAAATTCCAAACTTGTTTGGATTTTGGGTTTTGAAAATTAGGATTTGTTTAGAAATTAGAAATTAGGATTTAGAAATTCCTTGTGCTGCGCACAAGGCATCCATATCTTCGGTACTACGCTTAGCCCCGGTACATTTTCGGCGCACCTTTCCATCGAATAGTGAGTTGTTACACACTCTTTAAAGGATGGCTACCTCTAAGCCAACCTCCTATCTGTCTATGGAAAAATACTACCTTTAACACTTAGCGTAGATTTAGGGACCTTAGATGATGGTCATGGGCTGTTTCCCTTGCGACCACGGAGCTTAGCCCCCGTAGTCTAACTAGCCGCGCGGATGCGCAGGTATTCGGAGTTTGATTGATTCGTCGGCCTTTCGGCCTTTACGAATCATCCAGTAGCTCTACCCCCTACACATTTTTCGCGGCCGCCAGTCGTAAAACTGTTTCGGAGAGAACCAGCTATTACCAGATTCGATTAGCTTTTCACTCCTTACCTCAGGTCATCCGAAGGTTTTGAACAACCAACCGGTTCGGGCCTCCGCCCCGCTTTCGCGGGACTTCACCCTGCCCAAGGCAAGCTCATCTGGCTTCGGGTCTATGATATGCGACTGATCAGATGTCAGATTTCAGAGGTCAGACGTCAGATAGTTCAAATCCGAAATCTGATATCCGAAGTCCGACATCCGATATGCGCGCTTTTAACACTCGGTTTCCCTACGGATCCGCCCGCTCGAAAATCACAAGATTTTTGGCGGAAATTCCAAATTACAAGCACCAAATTACAAACAAATTCTAATATCCAAATTCGGAATTCTAAAAATAAAGTTTTGAATTTTGGTCATTAGAACTTTGGTATTGTTTGTGATTTGGAATTTGTGGTTTGGTGCTTCCCGCTCCAAGCTTGCGAGCTTTGAGCGGGCTTATCCTTGCCGCATACCATAAGTCGTTGGCTCATTCTTCAATAGGCACACAGTCGCTCTGCGCGCACAGCGTGCAGAGCGCAATTACCTAGTTACTAATTCCTAATTACTAATCAAAATCCAAAATCCAAACTTTTAAATTTAGAAATTAGAAATTCATTAGAAATTAGAAATTAGAAATTAGAAATTACGCTCTGCATGCCGCGCGCGCTAGGGCTTCTGTTCCTTGTAGACAAATGGTTTCAGGTTCTATTTCAACGGCCTCACCGGCCTGCTTTTCACCTTTCCCTCACGGTACTTGTTCACTATCGATCATCAAAGGTATTTAGTCTTAGGAGATAGTACTCCCATATTCCTTCGAGGTTTTCTTGCCTCGAAGTACTCGCGAAAGAAACTAAGGAGATCACCAGTTTTCGCCTACGGGCCTATCACCCTCTTTGGTGCGGCTTTCCAGCACGCTTCGGCTAACCAATGACTTTGTAACTCCTTCACGTCCGAATGTCAGAAATCAGACATCAGAAATCTGATATCTGAAATCCGAGATTCGGACAGCGTTTCTCTCAACCCCAGGGTTTAAAAAACCCTAGTTTGGACTCTTCCCTTTTCGCTCGCCGCTACTAGGGGAATAATTATTATTTTCCTTTCCTCCGCTTACTAGAATGTTTTACTTCAGCGGGTCTGCCGCCGCGCTCTGCGCGGAAACTCTAAGCTCTAATCTCTAAATCCTAAACAAGCTCAAAACACAAAAGTTAAACGTTCAAAACGGTTTTGAATTTTGGATTTTGATATTTGAATTTGTTTAGAGTTTAGGATTTTGAATTTAGGATTTCTGTGCAAAGCACGGCTTACCGCGGTTTACGCGGTAGAGTTTCCTCATTCGGAAATCTCCGGATCGTCGGTTGCTACGCACCTCCCCGAGGCATATCGCTGCTACGCCACGTCCTTCATCGCCCTTTGATGTCTAGGCATCCACCATTCGCCCTTATTTGATCCTTGCGGATCATTGCCAACCATCCCAATGCTGACTAACACCCCGACTTTTACGTCGGGGCTGTTCGCGCTTCACTTTTGGTTAAAAGTTGACAGAGGGAACTTGCTGGTGTATAATGCAATAAGCAATAACACCTTGGGAGATAGGAGGAGTAAGACAATGAAACACTACGTCTTATTGGTAGACGAGTTCTATAGTGCCGGACGCCTGCACCAAATTGGCACAGTCACCGCTCGCGACGAAGAAAGTGCTTTGGCGCAAGCGAAAGATGTGCAACATGAGCGCTTTCCCGACAAGACCGTTTTCGTAGCCGAAGTGCTTTGCTCAACGTAAGCCAAGCACACTATCACTGACAGCCACGAGGGTGGCTGTTTCTTTTTTCAACCAAAAGTGAAGCGCGAACTTGCTCTGCTCGCCATTAGAAATTGGGTCCGTGAGAAATGCGATCCCACGGCACGGACGTTTAGTCCGCTATCCTGCCACTAGCAGGACATAATGACGCAGAGCTTCTGATATTTGATCCACGAAACAATTCAGAATTGAGGATCAATCCTGAGCTTGTCGAATGGATACTATCGCCGGACTCTACATTTCCAGCGTCACCCACACAGATTTTTGAAAATCTTTGCAAGTGAATTTTCAAGCTGCAATCATCTCTGAACAACCAAAAAACCGCTTCGACAGCGGTTTATTTCGTATGCGCCAAAAGGCGCCCCGATTAGCCGCTATCCTGTTCGTGGTTTTTGTAGGTCTTCATTCGTATGTCTATTATACACCAGCCGCAAAAGCCGTCAAGGGTTCAGGGACATGGCTGACTTGTGGATAAAAAGCTAAGCAGTAAACCGCTTTTTACCTCAAAAAACAAGGGTTATCATTAGGGAATGGCTCGCCGCAAAGTTGTTCTCCATTATTTCGGCCCGGCAATAGCGGTCATTTCGATTACGGCATTCGGCCTTTGGTTCGGGGTCGAGGTCTCCGAAAACGACCTCGCGCAAGGGCTTATTTCCGCCTACGGATACATCGGAATTTTTCTTTTTGCTATCGTAAGCGGGTTCAATCTCGCCTTTCCTGTTCCGGCGATAACATTCCTCCCTGCATTCCAGGCGGCGGGACTCAATATCCCTTTCGCAGTTATTCTGATCATCGCCGGAATGAGCATCGGCGACCTCGGTGGATATCTTATCGGCAAAACCGGGCGGCTGATACTTTCTCCGCAAGACAAACATATTGCGACCGATCTCGAAAAAATAAAAGAAAAATATAGGATCGGCCCGCTTGTCGCGCTTTTTCTTTTCGCCGCATTTATCCCAGTACCAAACGAACTTTTGGTCGTGCCTCTTTCCTTCCTGGGATATCGCCTCTCGCAGATATTTTTTGTAACTCTTGCTGGCAATGCGGTTTTCAATGCTCTCGCGGCGCTTACGATCTTGAGGATCTTTCGAATAGCAACTTAATATCTGTTTGCTATTTGCCGACGATTAACTAATATTGGATTGTGTGCGGGCCGTAGTATACCGGTAGTACGTGCGCTTCGGGTGCGTAAAGACCGGGTTCGATTCCCGGCGGCCCGACTAGTTCCAACTTGTGTTTTGAGAGAACCGATGTCGCTCCACTCCTGCGGTGGAGCGCATCTGCATCTCGGAACAAAAATCCGCATGAGCGGAACCGAGCTTTTTGTTCCTGCGATAGCTTCTCTCAAAACACAATTTTCCACTTTGGTTTCGGATGCCGGGAATCGAACGAGGGGTGGTCGGCCCGCTTCGCCGAAGCTCCAGCGAGGCGAGAGGGGAAACTCGGTGTCCTCTCCGTGTAGGAAATTATTCAAAACCGTGGGTTTTGAAAAGGAGGCTGGTCAGGCCTCCGAATTTAACGACCAAGGAACTTGCTAAAGTTTCGTTAGGTCAAGGTTTGCTACCTTGGCCCGGAGAAAGGCTAGATCCTTTTCGCATGGCTTATCACTTCTCCAGTTGAATCCTTGTTTTGAAAGCGAATCAAGCGCTCGCGGAATCTTTCCCATTCTTTGTTTCAGTACAAGACGGAGGTTAAACCGTCCACTTTTGTCATTACTGAAGACAGTACATGGGAAAAACGCGATCCCGAACCGCCTCAAGATCGAGAAAGAAGCCACGAGCGCGGGATCCCTGACACCACGTCGGATGAATCCAGGTGGCACAGAAAGTAGCATGTCAATGCCCGCTTTTGGTACGATCACTGGCCATTGCATCGCCTCGAATCGCGGGAGTATCTCGTCCTTCAGCTCTTGCTCGATCCGATTCCCCGCGATAGCAGGATCAATCTCATCCAACGCCATCGCGGCAAGCCGTTGCGAAGGCAATGCGACCGTGTCGATCATCGTTGCCGCGTAAATCCGTACGGCTTCGATGATTTGCGCGTTGCCCGCGATCCCCCCTGCTCGTGCGCTGGGAAGCCCAAGCTCCTTTGATACCGTGATCGCCTCGACGGCAACATCTTTCGCCCCCGCAAAACTTAGAATTGGACGAATAGTCTTACCATCGAAACGGGTCGCCGAAATGTAGCTGTCGCTTACAAGCCAGATGCCGTTCTTTCGCAAAAACGGAATCAACTGATTTTCGATGAAACGGTCGCTCATCGCCGTCCCTGCGGGGGCGGAGGGATGGGTGATGTACATTAGAACCTTCCCCTTCACGCCACCTGAAGCCATTAATCGTGCCCTCAGTACTTCGAGGTCGAGGCTTCCTGTCATCAGGTTGAGGGGTGCGACGATAATTTCTTTCCTCCGCAACACCGAAAACGTCTCGGCATAATAGGGGGCACAGCTGGGAATGACGACATGGGTAATGTCCAGCGACGCAATTACTTTGTCCACACTATCGACGATTCCCCTCGACACCATGACTTCGGTTTTGGGGTCGATATTGGAAACGCCACGCTTTGCAAAAAATCCAGAGATGGCGTTTCGCAGTTCGATCGTTCCCCAGGATGAAGCGTATCGAGAATATTCACCGAGCTTCATACTTTCCGCATGTGCCCGTTCGACAACTTGATTGATGGGGTCTGCTTCCAACGAATCAATTTCGACCGTAGACCCAATGTCGCAGATCTCTCGCCCTGCTTCTGCAAGCCCTCTCATCAACGAGTAAAAGAGTTTTGCCGCGAAATCTCTTTGCCTTGCTGCCATCAGATCACGATTGATTTTTAGTTGCATCCTTTCCTCCCTCCCTCCTGTGGTTAGTTGGCTTGCCTTTTCAAGGAACTAAAAAACTGGCCCCTCAAGCCTCAAGGCCAGTTTGAGATTTTGAAATATTGATCGCCTATTATTTCAACGCCATAAAACTAGCCTCGAGGAGGTTGAATAATAGGCGTATGCGCTCAGTTGTATATGCAAGGGATTCATACTTGACAAGATAACACTAGCATTTCCCAATAAATATGTCAAGTAAGCCTCCGATCTGTCTAAACTGCCGCCACCCCATTCTACGCCCCGGCCTGTTTTTTTATGCTATTATGAACTTATGACGGCACTTATTGAAGCTATCGTTCATGCCATCGAAGCCATTATCAACGCCTTCACGGGAATATTCGGCGGCGGCGGTTCAGATAACTAAGGCAATTATTTTAATCTTGCTGAAAAAACCGAGGCCCCATGCCTCGGTTTTTTGTTTCTTCTACTACCTACTACCTACTTGCTCCCCGTACTCCCAAACCCACCACGGGATTTTTTGTCATGCTTTTCTACTTCTTCCCATTCCGCAACCGAAAATTGCACGAACATCCCCTGGGCAATGCGTTCGCCCTTTTCAACCATCACTGGTTCGGTCAAAAAATTCAGATACGCCGCCGTAATCTCGTCTTCATCTCCGCAATAATCGGGGTCGACGATGCCGATGCCGTTCGCCATGATAAGTCCTTTCTTATGCGTGGAGCTTCGCGCCGCGAGAAGCAAAAAGTGTCCGTCGGGCGTTTCGACCGCAATGTTTAGCGGAACATAGCCGATCTCGCCAGGCGCAATCAAAACATCTTCCCGCGCGTGGAGATCAAAAGCCGCGGCACCCTTCGTTTTCCGCTCCGGCAGGGGCATGTCTTTATGAAAACGTTTGATGCGAGCTTTCATTGGAGATTTTTAAATTCAAACATCGGGGTAGTAATGTTTTCTTTTCTTCGCATTGTTTAAAAGTTCTTTTGGGGAAAGATGGTATTGTGAGCCGGGATAATCCCAGTTCAAGGCAGCCTTTTTCGATGACCGAATCAGCTGAATCATATTTTTGGCGAGTAAAACAATATCTCTCGTCGCCCATTTATCGCTCGGATCGCGGTAAAAAATTAAACTATAAGGAGGCAAGAGCAGCCCTTGGTGACTGAAAACCATGGCCATATTTTCGAGAACGTTGGTTTCGCCGCCACTCGGCGAATAAACGATGAAGCCGGCAACTTTTCCTTCTAAAAGGAAGCCCGACTCTTCGAAAATCGTAAGCCGATCTATAAAATTCTTTAATATGCCGGGCTCGTTGAACCAATAAGTCGGCGTAGCCACCACAATGCCGTCTGCGTCAAGAATTTTCTTTTGCCAGCCGTTTGGCTTCTTCATTATCGTTCCGAGCTTTCCGCTCACATTCCCAATCTTCGGCTTAAGCTGGTAAAGGTCGAGACGATCCACTTTTGCCCCATTGCGCTTTGCGGCCGCTATAAATTTCTGTAACAAACCACCGGTACGACCATTCTTTTTCGGTGATGCAGAAATCGCCAGAATTTTTATTTGCTTTTCGTTTTTGTTACCAACCATCTTTTTTATCAAGGGTTATTCGCGGAACTTATTCGACCGCAACTTCTTCTAATGCTTCTGTCTGCTCCTTGCGCTTCACCGCCTCGCGGTAGAGCATCTTCGACCTCTGCGTCACGGCAAAGATCGAAAGAATGGCAATATAGACCGCGACCGTTTCGTGCGCCAGTTCAAATTCCTGCCCAAAGTAAGCCGAAAAAGAAAATAACGCCAAGATGACAACGGTCCAGAGCGCAACGAAAAGCTCTCCGGGATGCTGGCCGCTGTGCTTCACATACCATCGGTCAAACTCCTTCGTACTCACATAAATACTTAAAATTCCGATATAGAGGAAGCTAAGCGGCACAACCACGAACGAATAGCGGCTCATCGAAAAAAAATCGATGAATAAAAAGACGAAGTAAATAACCGTCCAGACGTTCGTGAGCCACCGCCAAATTCTTTCGTCACGAAATGATGCCATTACTTCACATAATACTTTTCTTTCATCTCCGCCTCAACCTCCTGTTCCGCCTCCTTAACTTTCTCTTTAGCTTTTTCCGACAATGCCTCCGATTCCTGGTCCGATAATTTCCCCAACTGTTTAATCTTAACTTCTAAATTCTCTTTAGTATTTTCTTCCGGCTCATCCAGCACTTCGTCAAAAAGAGCCCACAATATCCAGCCGACCTTCGGTCCCTGTTCAATGCCCAAAATTTTCATCACATCTTCGCCTCGCACTTTAAGCGCTGTAACGGATATTGGGTCTTTTCCGACTTTCTCCACCATAAAACGAAAATGGCGCAGTTTATAGGGAACTGCTTTCTCTACGCCCGAGCCAATTCGGTCCGCTTCGCGGACCTTGATCAAATCATCAATATTTTCGATACCCACGCGCGCAATTAACCTGCGTACTCCGGCCTCGGTCACAACTCCAGCTTCGTAGTTGAACATATGTTCGCGCACAAGAAGCGCCACTTTTTCAGTTAAGTCCTTCGGAAGGCGAAGGCGGTCGAGAGCTCGGAGTGCCATTTTCTCACCGATGTATTGGTGCTGGTAGAATGTCCAGTCGCCCTTTTTCCCGTTCAGCACTCTTTTCCCTTCCGGATTGTCTTGCCAGCCGCGGCTTTTCGGTTTGCCGATGTCATGTAAAAGCGCGGCGAGGCGGACATACAAGGGATATCCCTGCTTCGCGGCATAATCAAGCGCCCGCCTATTATGCTCGAAAACATTGTAGATGTGATGGTGGTTTTGTTCTTCTCCTAATCCCTCGCGCAGTTCCGGCAAGACGTTGCGCAAAAGGTTCAGCTCTTCAAGTAAAATTATACCGCGCGCGGCATCGCGGGTTTCGATGATCTTTATGAATTCATCGCGTATGCGTTCCTTGGCTATCATTTCTAGCTCGCCGGATAATTTTTCGACTGCGCGGCGGGTGTTCATTTCTATCTCAAATCCAAGCTCCACCGCAAACCGCGGCGCGCGCATTAGGCGCAATGCGTCCTCCGAAAATCGCTCTCCGGGGTTGCCTACTGTGCGAACTACGCCTTGCCGCAGATCTTCCAACCCGCCGAAAGGGTCAACAAGGCCCTCGGCACGGCGTTTATTTGTCGTCACCTCAAACGCCATCGCGTTAATCGTGAAATCCCGGCGCGACAAATCTTCATCTACAGTTTTTGCAAATCGAATCTCGTCCGGATGGCGCTTGTCCGTATACTTGCCCTCCGATCTAAACGTGGTAACTTCCACCACGTTTAGCGCGGACTTGCGCGGACTTAACGCAGAACTACGCAGAACATCTTCCGCGTTTGTCTGCGTACTGTCTGCGTTGGTCTGCGGTTTTGGTTTAACCAAAACAGTACCGAATTGGTTTTCATAAACACTATCGGGAAATACTTTTTGGATCTCCTCCGGCCGCGCGTTCGTCGCAATGTCCCAATCTTTCGGCTCGCGGCCAAGCATAAGGTCGCGAAGGCAACCGCCCACGAGATACGACTCGTAACCGGCCTCTGTTAGCTCATCAGCAACCTCCTTTACCTCTTTCGCTTCCGCAAACCGCTCTTCAAGGTTTTTCAAAAACTCCGTTTTCGAGGGCATTATTTTGGATTCGTGATTCTCTTTCATTTTGGCTTATTTTACCATGCTTGACAAAAATTTGAAAGCGCGCTATACTTCCCGGTAGCACGATGGGGTTGGGCGTTTGGCAACTTCCAAGGCAAGGGATTGCTCGGTGATGGCAAAAAATGGTGAGAGTATTTTGCTCGATCCGTTTAACCATTACTTAGAAGAACCTCGGCCTAGCCGAGGAATCCCGTCCCGACATGAGTCGGGACAGCCAAGGAGGTGCACCATGCGGTGCGACCAAGACAGGGGGCTCACGCCCCAAGCCCAAGCACTCCTCGCGGGGTGCGGCAAGAAGCACTTCACCGGCCGAAGCGAGACGGTTAACGCCGTTCTCTCCAACCACCGGCAAAGTGTGGATGTCCTCGTCCCGGTTGTAGAGCCATGCGTTCGGCAAGAGCCGAGCGGACGATCCTACTCCGGGATGTTCGGAGACGAGTATCCCCTCTACAAATACACCTTCCGCGAGGGAGACGTGTTCTACGAGGAGGTACAAGCCGAGCCATGGTCTAGCGGACCGGTTTTCTTCCTCGCCCTACAGGACGAGGATGGAAATTGGGTCGCCGAGACCCTCTGGCCCGAAGAGGACATCGAGAACGCCTAGTCGTTCTCGATCAACCCCAACCGCCACGCGGTTCTAACCCGCGAGCGAGAGTTTCCTCCCGTGAAGCATCCAACGGCAGCGAATTCCTATTCAGGCGCAAAAGCAGATAAGCGCCGGGAAAATTCCGACCAAAAGTCGGAAGGCAACTGCCAAGGAGCACGAGAGGTCTGCACCCTTCACGCCGACGGTTCAACCCTGCCGGCGTTTTCTTTTTTTCGAAAAACAAAAATTCTCCCATGGAACCATTCGCGCGAATGGTTCCGTGGGACAAAAATAGCGTGCCAATCTCACGATTGGCCGCTTCTATTACCTGCGTATCTGCACCTGCCCGTTTTACGATTTACTACCATTATACACCATATGGTGCATAATGGTAGTATCTTGCTCTTTAGTTTTTGGCGCTCGCGCTATCTTATCTCCGCCCTGAATTCCTTCTTTAGCGCCGCGGATATTTTTTCCATCTCGGCGTTCACTTCGGCATCGGTAAGTGTCCGCTCGTCTGATTGAAAAATGATACGCAAGGTCAAGCTTTGTTTTCCTCCCAATTTTTCGTCTTCGTATTCATCAACCAAGTCCACATTCTCAATAAGTTTGCGGTTCGCGTCCTGGATCTCCTCGATAACCTCGCCGATGCGCACATCTTTTGAGACGAGTACCGAAACGTCGCGAAGGACCGCCGGAAAACGCCTAAGCGGAATGAATTCTTTTGCTTCCTCCGTAAATTGCATTACTTTCTCGAGGTCAAGCTCGGCAAAGGCGGCGTGCCAGCCCTTTTCGAGCGCGGCGTGCCCGATAATTCCTAAAACCTTATTCTCAACTTCGATACGCAGGAAATTTCCCGCAGGAACGATCTCGGCGTCGTCCACTCCCAGGCCTTTCATCAATTCCTCCGCCAGCCCCTTAACCTCCAAAACCAGCTTCGGGTCTTTTTTCGCCGCGAGCGCCATGCCCAATGATAGCCTCTCGGCTATCGCGGACTGACGCGCCTGCCCACCAGAGCCTTGGCGCAGGCGGGGACTAGACGCAGAACTGCGCAGACCATACGAGAAAGTTTTTCCTATCTCAAAAACTCGGATGGCGTCAAAAAATCTTGAATTATCTTCTGCGTTTTTCATCAAGAGCGGAATAAGCGCGGGGCGCAAATATTTCCTGTCCTCGGCGATCGGATTTTCAAGCTCCGCCGGTTTTAGGTCGCATCCCAGCTTTTTCCCTCTCGAAATCATGGCATCGCCGACAAATGAAGAATTATAAACTTCGTCCATCTGCAAGCCCGTGAGAATTCTCCTTGTTTTTTCCTTGAGTGTTACCGTGTCTTCCTGATGTGCGGGAAATGCGCTTACGAGCGGGGCCTTCGGGCGGAACTTTCCATATCCCTCAAGGCGGGCGACCTCTTCTATCAAATCCTCCGGCTCTTCGATATCGTTGCGCCAAGCCGGAATTCGCACCAAAAAAGCGTTTGCGTCGCGCAATTTTTTCTTTAACGACTCAAGCGAAAACCCAAGCGCCGCGAAATACTTTTGCGCGCGCGCGGCATCAACCGGCGAGCCGATCACGGCTTCATACCGCGCTGGACTGAACTCAATGACCTCATCCCCAGCGGGCCTCGGATAGAAATCAACCGTGTCCAAAAGCCACGCGCCGGTTTTGAGAAGCAACTCGGTCGCGCGATCAAGCCCCCACTCCGTGAGTGCCGGACTCATGCCATGGCTGAATCGCGCCGAGGCGTCCGTTTGCAATTTCAATTTTCTCGCGGCTCTGTAGATAAAAGCCGGGCTGAAATTTGCGGCCTCGATGATTATGCGCTTTGTTTTCGGCCCGACGCCCGAGTCCTCTCCGCCCTTAATCCCGGCAATGGCAAGCGGCTTCTCTTTATCGGCGATGACCAAAATATCGCTATCTAGGATAAATTTTTGTCCGTCCAAAGTTTTTATCTTTTCTCCTTTCCGCGCCCTGCGTACAACAATAGTCGCTGACTGACGCCGACCCGCTTCGCCGGAGCGATAGCGAGGCGAGCTTGACGCTGACTTACGCCGACCCTTTCCGCGTTGGTCTGCGTTCATTCCGTGTGAGTCCGCGATTGAATCAGCATCAAAAGCGTGCATCGGCTGACCCGTCTCGAGCATCACGTAGTTCATCACGTCCACGATGTTGTTGATCGATTTAATGCCGCAGGAACGCAAAATTTCCTGCATCCACTTCGGCGACTGCCCGACCGCGCCCTTGAGTTCGAAGTAGCGCGCCGAGTAGCGCGGGCAAAGTTTCTGATCCTTGATGTCGAGCTTAATGAATCCTTTGTTCGTCGGTGGATTGATGATCGTTTTTACCGGATTTTTTCCGCCGAGGGCGGATCCGCCTCTGGCGGAAAACTTCCCGCCAAAGATAGCGCTCACCTCACGCGCGATCCCGAGATGAGACGACACGTCGGAGTATCTGTTCGGCGGCAAGCTGACCTCGAAGGCATCCCCCGCAGCATTTTCCGTTTCGAACGCGCGCAAGTTGAGCGCCTCCACAAGTTTCGGCTTCGACGGTGCCTTCGGCAGGAGTTTTTTGATGAGAGAATAAGAAAATTTCATGGGACAAGCGTAATACCAATATACTAATACGTGCGAATGAAACGAATAATACTAATGAGAAGAATTTCTTATATAATAATGCGAATTTATAATCACCTTTGCGCTCGTTCTTTAGACATAAGAGGTATGGTCGCTTTATTGCCGATAAATGCCTTAAAAATGTATCTTGTGGCTGACACGCCCGTTCTTACCGTATTAGTTTCGGGATCTATAATGCTGTCTTCGTACTCTTTCCAATCCTCCCATGTAATCGTCCCTTTCAATACTTTTTCGTATATCGCCATATCCTCCGGCAATAAATCTTCCGGGTTGAATTCCATGTTCAAAAAATGCGCCGTTCCGCTTCCCGCGTCTTCTTGTTTCTTAATTTCTTCCATGTCCGCTCGAAACGCCTGCAGCTTTTCCGCTACATTCTCTTGAGTTGTAGAAATTCTTTCCATTTTAAAATTGCTTGATAAATCTTAAATCGCCGGAGTAAAACATGCGGATGTCGGGAATCTTGTATTTGATCATTGCAAGGCGGTCGACGCCCATTCCGAAAGCGAATCCTTGGAAATCGCGTGGATTGTAGTGCGCGTATTCGAAAACTCGGGGGTTGACCATACCGGCGCCCATGACCTCGAGCCACTTGCCGCCTAATTTGATGTCTACCTCGACGCTCGGCTCCGTGAATGGGAAATAGCTCGGCCGATAACGGAACTCTATTTGAGGCCTCTTTCCGCCAGAGGCGGATCCGCCTTTGGCGGAGAAAAACCTCTTGAAAAATTCTTCGATGACGAATTTGAAATTCGCGAATGTGACGTTTTTGCCGACCATGAGACCTTCAAATTGATAAAAATTTACTTCGTGCGACGCATCCGTCGCTTCGTAGCGGAAAACTCTCCCCGGAACGATTATCTGGAACGGCGGCTTGTGCTCTTCCATGTAGCGGATCTGCACCGGGCTCGTGTGAGTTCTCAATAACAATCTGCCGCCATTTTTTATTTTTGATTTTTGATTTTTGATCTCATTTTGGCGTAGCCAAAATGTGTCCCACGCGTCCCTTGCGGGATGATCGGGCAGGATGTTAAGGGCGTCGAAGTTGTAATAATCGCTTTCGACTTCCGGCCCTTCGACGACGGAGAAATTCATCGCCATAAAAATGCGGCGGATCTCGTCTTCAACGAGCGTCAAGGGATGTAAATGACCGCGCGCGGGTTTTCGTCCGGGAGCGGTCAAGTCCACGCTCGCCATTGTTTCTTTGGTTTCTAAAATTTCCTTTCTGTTGCTCAAAAGCTTCTCTATTTCTTGCTTCAGGCCTTGGGCCTGCGGGCCAATCTCTTTCCTCTTCTCGATGGGCATACCACCGAGCGAACGCAAAACGGCCGTAACGAGACCTTTCTCGCGGCCCAAATATTTCACGCGCAATTTCTCCAATTCCTCGCGGCTTTCGATTTTGTCGATCTCCGCTAAAAACGATTTTTTGAACTCTGCTACTGATGCCATATAGGTAAATTTTAGCAAATCTTAAATTAAAAATGGAATTGCCATTTCCGGCCAGCTAAAGTAAAGTGTTAAAAACTGGAGGGTTCGCCTAGCGGCTATGGCACACGCTTGGAAAGCGTGCGGGAGCAATCCCTCGTGGGTTCGAGTCCCACACCCTCCGCCACCCAAATCGGCCCGATTTATAAGGGCTGTTTTTAATAGGAGAGTGGGACACCCGAACTTTTCGGAAAACAATAGTGAGTAGCGGGGTAGGGGTAGCGGGCCACTTGACACAAAATTGCATCGGTGATAGGGTAGTAGCTAGAACAAATCGTTCAAAAAAGCGAGGTTGAAATGAGCACTGGGTGGGACATTTTCCTAGTGGTTGTCGGCGTCGTGGTCTTGTTGATGATACTTTGGAAACCTGTTGTATTGGAGGGCAGAGTTGTTGAAAAAAACATTGCACAAAAGACCGAAGAGGACTCATTTGTCACAATAGTAACGCCTGCAGATAAGAAAATTGTCTTGAAGTTTGAAACCCATAGTGTGGGTTCCCTGATACAAATAGGCGGGGAGTCATTCCACGACAGGGCAGAAGAACTGGATATGGCAATTGCACTGAATGACCTGGTGTCGGTTGAGAGTTACAACAATGACGGTTTGACGAGAGACGTGTACAAACTTCTGTCTGTTTCCAGGGCATAAGAAATATATACCTTGTGTGGGCCAGAGAAATACAACCCTGGCCCCTTTTTTATTTTACGAAAATATACAGTGAAACGCAGGGTAAGGTAAGTAGATTTAGCTGATTTTAGCGAAGGTAAGCGACAGATTTGGTATGTAAAACCTCCCAACAGCGTTCTCAAAACAGGTTCTAACATCGTCCACTAGTCCCCGCCAGTAGTTATTTCTTCACTCCGCGCAAAGCCGCAATTCTCTCCTCTATAGGCGGGTGGGTCATGAAGAGCCGGTGGAACCAGGAAGTTTTTTTGTACGGATTATCGAGCCACAGGTGCGCGGTTGAGTCGTGCGCGGCGAATTTCATCGGCACGTTATCGCGCCCAATCTTCTCTAGCGCTTTTGCAAGTCCTTCGGGATAGCGCGTGAGAAGCGACCCCGATGCGTCCGCCAAAAATTCACGTTTTCGCGAAATTGCAAGCTGGATAAGCAAGGCGGCGATGGGCGCGAGAATCGAAAGCGCAATGCCAATAAGCATTAAAGCGCCTCCTGCGCGATTGTCATTGTCACGACTGCGCATCCCACCCCAAAACATCGAGCGCAAGAACATGTCGCCCAAAAGCGCGATCACTCCCGCCAAAATTACGGCCACAGTTGAAACCAAAATATCACGATTGCCGATGTGCGAGAGTTCGTGGGCCAGGACACCCTCTAATTCTTCGTTCTCAAGGCGCTTGAGCGCGCCTTCCGTTACGGCTATCGCCGCGTGTTCCGGATCGCGGCCGGTCGCGAAGGCATTGATCTGCCCCTCGGACGCAATGTAGACGCGCGGCATGGGGAGCCCTGCCGTGATACATAAATTCTCAACCATATTCCAGAGATAGGGATTATCTTTTTTCTCGATTTGCCTCGCCCTTGCAAGCGCAAGCGCGATCTTGTCCGACAACCAGTAGCTCACGACTGCAGAGATGGTGCTGAATCCTACCGCAAAAATCAAAATCCCTTGGCTTTGGTAGGCATACGAGAAAAACCAGCCGAGAGCGATGATGACAATGAAAAATCCGGCGAACAAAAAATACGTCCTCCTTATATTAGAGTCCTTTTGCGAATATAAATTTGCCATTTAGAACTTAACTTGGACAGGAGAGCGCTCGGCCTCATCCAAATTGCCGAAAAATTCCATCTTCGCGAAACCGAATAGGCGCGCGATAAGGTTCGATGGAAATGTTTCCGCTTTGATGTTCAGGTCGCGGACGTTCGTGTTATAGAAACGGCGGGCGGCTTGAATCTTGTTTTCGGTGTCGGAAAGCTCATCCTGGAGCTGTTTGAAGTTCTCGCTTGCTCGGAGTTGCGGATAATTTTCGGCAACAGCAAAAAGGGACTTTAAGGCGCCGCTTAGCATATTTTCGGCTCCGGCTTTATCTTTCGCTCCAGCACCCATCGCCCTTGCGCGTGCCTCCGTTACTTTCTCGAAAACGCCGCGTTCGTGCGCCATATAGCCCTTCACGGTTTCCACAAGATTCGGAATGAGGTCGTATCTGCGCTTCAACTGCACATCGATGTCCGACCACGCCTCGCGCGCGCGATTGCGCAGGCGGATAAATGAGTTATATGTAGCGGCGAACCAAACGGCCAATACGGCCAAAACAATGTAAAAAATGGTCATATTGTTATTTTAACAGTAAAAAATTAATCCGCAACACCAATAACATCAATAACAAAAAATCAAAGTACTACCATTATAACACAATTGTTGGTTAATGATAGTGACGAAAGTTCAAAATGGAATCCGACCACTAACAAATCTTATGCAAATCGCAGATAAAGAAACTTGCTTATTGCCTGAGCGGAGTTCCGCAGCGGCGGGACGAAGTCGAAGGCAGTCCCAACTCTGGATATCCCTTCGACGGGCTCAGGGAATAAAGCGGTCGGATTCCAAATTGAATGTAGGTGAAGTTCCGCTGCCTTACTCGCCATCACGTAACCGCTTCGCGTTTTTTGAAATCAAAAGGGCCGGCAATGAGGTGCGCGGCCCGCAGAAAATTAAACTTTCGTGTTTTCCGTCTTATACCACGGCAAGCCATCAACCACCTCGATAGTATAATCGCCAAAAAGATTTGGGTAGCGCGCACGGACGATTTCCGCAACCTTGCCGAAAACCAGGCGGATCTCTTCTTCGGCTCCGGGAGCGGTGCGCATTTCTATCACGTGACGCAGTGTGCGCGGATTCACCGACCAGCCGATGTTCGTTGCAAGTCCGATCGGCGCAATTCTTCGCATAGCGGAAGTGACGATCTTCTTATATTTGAACTTTACTCCTTCATCATCAAGCCGAAAATGGTCGGCAAGCTTCAACTGCAACTTTTCCAACATACTGAAAGTTTCCTTGAAAATTGTCATCGCTTTATCGTCTTCGCGGATCACGGTCGGAGCCCAAAGGCCTAAGTCGTCCAAACGCACGAAACGCAGGCTTTCCTGTGAAATAGCAGTACCGACCCTGTGTCGCACAAGTTCGTGAGTAAACACGCGGCTCACATCGGCGAAAATGAAATTGAGAAAACAATGTTCCAGCACAGAACCGTGTTTAACGTCCAAAATGTTGTCCATGTAATCGGCGTTTTCCGTTCGCACTTTCGTAACATTAGGATTCATGCCTGGTCGCCAACTGCGGTAGCAAAGACGGCCCATCACCTCGATGACTTTTTCGCTGTCGGTTGGCGCGTCTGAAGTCCAGTCGCTTGCACCAATATGGTCAAGAAAAGCCTGAAGTCCTTCTTCAATAATCCTCGTTTCTCCGAACAAAAATACTTTCGGCTCGACAAGTCGCATGGATATTCTCCTTAAAACTTCAAAACGGCTGACTAAACGATAAAAAAAATCCCGCTTCGAGTCAATGCTCGAAGCGGGTGGTATGAATTACCAGCTTCCGCCAATCACGAAGCCGAAGCGCTTCATCGGGACATCGTACGCCCCGCCGAAATAGAAGTGCTTCTCCCTGCCCTGCGGATAAATGCGCAAGTTCGGCTCGAAGCTGCCACGAACCGACCAAGAACTTTGGCAAACGCCGTTCTCTAAATAGCGGCAGATGTCCTGCCAGCGATTGCGGTAGTATGGATCGGGAGCCGCAAAAGCGAGGTGGTTGCGGGTAAAAGCCGCTCCGCCGTTTACAAGGATCTCGAAACGGTCGCGACGCACCAAGCTCACGCTCAAACCGGTCTTCACGACTAGCAAGCTTTCGCTCACTTTTAGCTGGCCGAAATAGTCATTGGCGATTTTCTCACTTGAGACGGGCGTGTATTCGAACGAGCCGAAGGCGCCGAGGCGGCTAAATTTCCCTTCCGGATCGCCCGACGCGAAACCGCATGCCGAGCAAGAGGTCGTAGCCGCGGGCTTTCTCCGTGAAATAGTTCGCCTTGGTGTACCCCGCGCCGATAATCCCTTCGACCGAGCCCTTTTCGGGATCGCTTTGCGCAAACGCCGTGCCGGGGAGCAAACCAACAGCCACAAACAAAACCACGAACAACGCCGACTTTCTCATCACTCACCTCTTCGATATTCAAAAATTACCTGTTTACAGTATAGGCGTCGATTGCAACCTGTCAACCAATGATGAAAGCCCGTCGCACGAAGCGACGGGCCCTTGAATTTAGTTAATGTACTGAATTTCGGGAGTAGTTGTTTTCGGTTCGGGAATAACCGGAATGTCTTTGATCGTCTGGTCGGCGGGACAACCCTCTTCTTTCTGCTTGCGAGGATTGAGCGTCGGCCGGTATTCTTCCGGATGTTCCTGCTTGAACTTCTCGTTCCAAGCGCGGAGCCGATCCTGCACTTCGTGGAAACGCGTGCTGTCGGTTTTGAGATTCGCCGCCTTCGCAGGATTAACCGAGTTCAAATACAGCCACTCGGAATAGCCGGCATACATGCGGATATAGTGCGAAGGGTGACCCACATACCACGGCTGAGCCATGGGGTCGCGCCTCGAGATGCGCGCGATAAGATCAAAGGTATCAATGAACGCGCGGGGATCGTAGCCTGCTCTGAACGTATATTGAGCTCCAAGCAAATCCGCCTCCGCTTCGAAGTCGCGCGAGATATGGAGGAGTTGGGCAATGAGATAAACGGTTCCGAGCTGCAGGCCATAATAGGCGGCATAGAAAACCCAAAGAGGGATGCCAACGTACATGGCTAGAAAATAAA
This sequence comes from Patescibacteria group bacterium, assembly GCA_038077975.1. Classification (GTDB taxonomy): domain Bacteria; phylum Patescibacteriota; class Minisyncoccia; order UBA6257; family 2-01-FULL-56-20; genus JBBUGM01. The sequence goes on along the minus strand of JBBUGM010000019.1, from coordinate 8,236 downwards.
GCACCGTCTGCGCGATCTGGAGAATCTTCCCACGCTTATTTGCGGCTTTTTCTCCCCGGTAAACGTGGCGCGCTGCAATATGCGCAAGCTCATGGGCCATAACACCGAAGAGTTGCGACTCATTTTCCAAGGCAAGCAATAAACCTTTGTTAATGAAGAAATATCCCGGAAAAGCAAAAGCGTTGATCGCGTCGTCGTTTACGACAACGACCTTAATATCATTTCCTGGTTTGATGTCGGAATTCTGAACAAGCGCGTCTCGGAGGTCCTGAATGTAGTTTTGTACCACAGGATCGTCGACGGGCGGTTTGATCTTGCCGCGATCCATTAATATCTTGTAAATCTCTTCACCCTTCTTTAAGTCCTGCCTTTGTCCTTTTTCGTCGCTCTTCCAACTTTTGCACTTCTTGCCCGGCTTGCATTTCGGGTTTTGAAGCGTGCGGAAGCCGATGTTTTCGAAATCAGAATAATTCAAAATTGTGGAGACGGTATTGTTCGCGATGGCAGCCAAAAGCGTCTTCTCGTCTCCCAGCCAATTCGTCAAAAGCTTGAGCTTCATCGCCGCAAAAGCATAGGCCATCTCCTTTTGGATATAGGTAGTCCCTTCAACGGCGAGAGTGGCGTCGAGCGACTGAATGCGGCAACGCATCAGATGCTGCTTTTCTCTCCTCGTCTGATTCCAGTCAGCGGACGAAACGGAAAGCGAATCGATCTGCGACTTCAGCAGATTGTTTTCGTTTTCGAGGCCCGCCTTCTTCGAGGAAAGCTTTTGCCGCTCGTCGAGGAGTTTCTCGCGTTCTTTTTCTCTGTTTTCGGTTGCAATCTTTGCGCCAACAACGGCGAGCTTCTTCTCTGTATCCGCAAGCGACTTCTCTCGTTTCGAAATTTCCTTGCCGAGGCGTTCGCGCTCCTTGGCAGCGGTTTCAGCTGTGGGTGCGGGGGCCTTGGTGAGGCGGTCGAGTTCATTCGACAAAAGTTCGCGCTCGGACTCCATGCGCTTCATTTCCGTCTTATGCTTAAGCTCGACATCTTCGATCGTCTTCTTGAGTTTGATCTCAACGTCGGCGAGTTTGGCCCGCGTTTCTTCCGGCAAGGAAGAAGCGGTTTCAAAGAGCGTACGCGCCGGTAGAACCAGGAGTGCGCGCACATCGGGGTCTAGCCCGTCAATGATCGCCAAAACATGGTCTTGCGGCAAAGGTTTAGGATCTTCCCTGGTTTGCGTTTGAATCGGAGCCGAAATCTGTCCTGCGGTCTCGGCGTATACCGGCAAAAACACCATTAAAGGCAGCAAAAGACCGATAACTGCATGCTTCAGAAAACTCTCTCTGTTTCTCACTGTTCTACTCCTTATTCAAGGTTAAATTTCCTGCTATTACACTACTGCCGCAACCCCCGGAAAGTCAATACCCCGCCAGCTTGTGAGCTAGCGGGGTAGAAATTACTCTACTTTGCCTGGAGTGTATTCCTGCTTATGCACAATGATGATCTTTTCTTTGAGATCTTTCTTGTCGATGACGCCGTCGCCGTTAAGGTCGGATCGGCGTCGCAGGTTATCTTCGAACGCATTCGACAAGCGAACTTCTATTTTGCGTGTCTTGCCGTTAAGGTCACGGTTTGTCGGATAATAACCGATCGTATGTTGCTGTCGCAAGCCACCGGCGATCAATTTGTAAACGTCGGGAAGTTCCGTGATGAAACGCGGAAAGTGCGCCCAGCCGCCGCTCTTGGTCGAAAGCTCGCGCATTTGCGCCTCGGCAACTTGGATCATCATACGCAGTTCGTCAGCTTTCCGTTGATAGTTTCGCGAATAACGAGAGTTGCCGCTGATGCGATCTGCCATCAAAATAAGCGGCCAAGCAGTGCCGATGCAGAAAATGGTTGTGCGATAGTTGCGTGCTTGCTTGCGAGCGTCATCCCACGTTACCTTGCTGAAGGTATCAATTCCCGTGCCAACAACAATGATCGAGGTTTTGCCCTTCACGTCCTTGAGGCGCTCAAGAGTGTCGAGAACTGCGTCATACATATTTGCCTCGCTGAATCCGCCGTACTGCATTCTCGAAAGCCCTGCGTAAATTTCATTCGAATCGTGCGTGAAGTCCACTTCAAGCCGCGGACGCATGTCGTAGCCGACCAAAGCAACCCAATCGTTGCGGCGCATCTGCTCCGCGAAAATACTGGCTGTAATCAGATTCTCGTAGCGCATGTAGTAGCCGACAAATGGAGTCGCCTCGACCAAAAGCACGGTCGTAAGAGGCGCTTCCGATGGCTCAAAAAATTCCAACTTCTGCGGATTGCCATCCTCATAAACTTCGATGGCGCTCTGCGCGGCCTCGAGATTGTCGAATTTGATCCCCAGGATATCGCCCCGCTTGTTCGTAAAAACAAGGTCGAGTATCGTCATCGGCACGTCCACTTTCATGGCGTAGGGGTCTTCCTGCGCGGGAGGCGGGGGCATCGGCGGAGCCGGTTCCTGGCCTTGCGCTTGGAGAGACACCGGCGCGAAAACGAGGATTACCGTCAAAAAGGCGACCAAAGAGGACATCCACAAACCGTTGCTGTTTCTCACTGTTTACTCCTTATTCAAAGATGAATTTCCTGTTTAGACCTTACAGCAGGCATCCGGAAAAAGAAAGCCCCCGCACTTTTCAAATGCGGGGACCTACCTACTACCTACTACCTTCTGCTTCGTACGCCTCCCAATTCACCTAAGCGGAAGTTTTCATTTCGCGGGGGTTTCTCGGAGCCGCGAAGGCGGCGAGAGTAAGGGCGTTCCGACCACGGAACGACCCGTCCCCCGAGAAATGAAAACTGTAGCTAATACTCTCCTCCCATCGGCGGCATTGCCGATCCACCTTCTTTCTTCTCTGGAACGTTTGTCACTGCAACTCCTACGGTAAGGTAATTCGCGGCGACGGAAACGGCATTCGTAAGCGCGGTGCGCACAACCTTCAAGGGGTCTACGATTCCGGCTTCTTTAAGGTCGCCGATCTTATTGGTTTGCGCATTGAAGCCGGTCCATCCTCCTTTTTCTTTTTTGAGCGCACTTATGACCTTGTCCGACGACTCACCGCTGTTTTCAACAATAGCGCGGAGCGGCGCTTCGAGCATACGGAGTAATATCGTTCCGGCTTCACCAGAAAATGCTTCCGCGGAACGCGACACATTGAAAAGCGCGATGCCGCCTCCGGGCACGATGCCCTCTTCCATCGCGGCGCGGGTTGCCGCAACCGCATCTTCAACTCTTTGTTTCAATTCTTTCTGCGCCGATTCCGTGGGAGAACCAACTTTGATGACGGCCACTCCGCCCGCAAGCTTGCCGAGCCGTTCCTGCAATTTTTCCTTATCAAAATCGGAATCGGTTTTCTTGATCTGCGCTTTGAGTTGTGCCACGCGTTCATCAATGTGCTTTCTGTCGCCCTTGCCGCCAACAATAGTCGTGTTGTCTTTGTCCGAAACCACTCTGTGCGCATGACCAAGGTCTTTGACCTCAACGCTTTCAAGTTTTTTGCCGAGCTCTTCGGAAATGAATTGCGCGCCTGTCACAACCGCGATGTCTTGGAGCATCTCTTTGCGCCTATCACCAAAACCGGGCGCCTTGACCGCCAAAACGGTAAAGATGCCGCGGAGCTTGTTTACGATAAGCGTGGCCAGGGCCTCGCCCTCAATGTCTTCGGCAACAATGACAAGCTCTTTCTTGCCGCTCCCTACGATCTTCTCGAGCAACGCCAAAATGTCGGTGATAGCCGAAATCTTCTTGTCCGTGACCAAAATATACGGGTCTTCAAGCGCGGATTCCATCCTTTCCTGGTTCGTGACCATATATTGCGAAACGTAGCCGCGGTCGAACTGCATTCCCTCAACCATTTCGTAGGAATTGCCGATGGTGTTCGAATCCTCGATTGTCACAACGCCTTCTTTGCCGATCTTCGACATCACTTCGGCTATCAACTTGCCTATTTCCGGATCTTTCGCAGAAAGCGTAGCGACTTCCTGGATCTTTTTATTGTCATTGATAAGTTCGCGCTGGGATTCGAGTTGTTTGATCACCGCCAAACTCGCTTTTTTGAGTTCCTCCGCCAAGTGAATGACGTTAAACCCCTTTTCGCGTATCGCTTTTTCTCCTTCTTCGATAAGCGAGTGCGCCAAAACGACGGAGGTTGTCGTTCCGTCGCCAACATTGTCGTTAGTTTTGTCCGCCGCCTGCTTCAAAAACTCGGCGCCAAGATTTTCCCACTTGTCTTCAAGCTCGATCTCCTTTGCCACCGTTACGCCATCGAAAGTTACCTGCGGCGCGCCATATCCCTTCTCGATCACAGCCGCGCGCCCGCGCGGACCGAGCGTCATCCGCACGGCTTCCGCGAGTTTATCTATTCCTTTTTTGATCGCCGCTCTGGCGTCTTCGTTGAATTTTAATTGTTTTGGCATGTTAATTTATTTTTCTTTTTTCCAAAGGTAGAAAATAATTGTAACGATTGAGAAAGCCAGAAGAAGTGTGTCCCTATTAATAATTCGGAGGGACGTATATAAAGGGTCTCCGTCACCAATTCCTCCTAGTTTTGTTAGCGATAAAAATGAAAAGATTAATACTATGACCGCTGCGATTCCCGCTGTTATTAGTGGAAATCTTTTCATTTTCATTTATTGAATAATCGCTAAAATATCGTCCTCGTCCCCTACGAGATATTTCTTGCCATCAATTTCAATCTCGTCTGGACCATATTTTTTGAAGAGGACTGTGTCTCCGACGTTGACGGACATCGCCACGCGTTCGCCGCGCTCGTTCAATTTCCCGGGCCCTACGGCAAGCACCTTGCCCTTCATCGGCTTTTCTTTTTCGGCAGTATCTGGAATAACTATCCCCGATTTCGTGGTTTTCTCTTCGCCAAAGGGTTCGAGAAAAACACGATTTGATAATGGCTGAAATTTCATTGTTTTTATGGGATTTTGCGACCGATAAAAATTATATAGTCAATATTAAGCGCTATTAGCACTCTTGTCAAGAGAGTGCTAGTCCACGATTTTTCAGGAAAAAAAGCGTCCCGCCATCGCCGACCCAAAGAATTTTTCCTTCGGCAGTTGCGATTGTCTAACAATTGACCGCAGGGTGCCCATAGGAATTTCTTTTTTACCGACAGGAACAATCACGACGATCTCATGTCCGTCCCTAAATTTTTTATATTTCGCATGACTGCCTTTTTGAGAAACAAAAGCAAGCCCGTTCTTTTGCAAGATAGAAACAACTTCTCTCGAAGAGAGAAGTTTAGGCATAAACTAATTGCTGTGTTTGCACCGACGGTCTCCCAATCCTTGTGATTTTTGACTTCGGTAAATCTTCCAAGTAAAGCTCGAGGGCTTCTCTAAGGTTTTTGAGAGCCGTTTTCTTTGTTCTCCCGAAGCTAGAAACGTCAACATTCAAACACTGAGCAACGTAATACTTACCTTCTCTCCAAACAACGCTGACAAATTGAATTTTCTTCATACTTTCATTTTAATCCAGCTTCTGCCGTTTGTCAATTTTTCTTCGGCCGCTCATGTATCCGATCGTAGATATTCAAAACCGCCTTCACGGCATCTCCGGCAGAAATGTTGTTCTGCTTGTATAAAACATCCGTCGCGTCTCCGGCCGCCCAGATGCGCGTGTGCGAGGTCTCTTGGGTTTTGTGGTCAACGATTATTTCTCCGCGGTCGTTTATCTTCGCCAGATTTTTGACGAGGTCGGAATTGGGTACGATACCGATCTCGACAAAAACGCCGTCGAGCTTCAGCTCTTTCGCTTCGCCGGATTTCGCGTCTTTGTAACGCAAACCGGTGACGAACTCATTCCCCACAATTTCCTGCGTTAACGCGTTAAAAATCACTTCAACATTTTTGTGCGATTTAACTTTTTCCTGCGTTATCGGATCACCTTTGAGCTCGCCGGAACGGACAATAACGTAAATTTTCGAAGCATAAGGGAAAAGGTCCACAACCGATTCAAGGCCGGCGTTTCCGCCGCCCACAACCGCAACGATTTTGTCCTTGAAAATCGGGGCATCGCACGTCGAGCAATAGGCGACCCCCTTGCCGTCGAATTCCTTCTCGCCTGGAACGCCAAGCTTCTTCCTACTGCTTCCTGTCGTAAGCAACAAGTATTTAGTATCAAAATTTTTTCCGTTGTGCGTTGAGATTCTCAAGCCATCCTTAATTTCCTCGATTTTATCAACAAGTTCCCCGTCGACAATGTCAATATCTTCCTGCGCGCGCAAGTGTTCCTCGAACATTTTCCCTAAGTCAAAGCCCGAAACGGACTTAGTGCCAATCCAGTTTTGAACGTCCGCAGAAACCAAAGATTGCCCGCCGAAGGAGTCGGTTATGAAAAGCGTTTTGATCTTTTTGCGAGCGGCGTAAACACCTGCGGCTACTCCGGCCGGGCCACCTCCAACTATTATCAAATCGTAGATGACATTATTCATAATTGTGACCTCATCCACTTTTCCGCGCTAGGCAAACTAACGGCTTCCTCTTGGGTCGGCCAATTCGACAAAGCTTTCTCTGTTTCTCCGCAAGGTAACTCCCGCCTCTTTAGATCTTCCAATTTAGCTTCAAGGTATTCACGCTTGAGTGCAGATTCAGCCGTCCCCCCTTCAAAAATCGCCACAATCAAACCACTAGTTGCAAATCTCTTATAACCCAAAAATTTCAGCGGAAAACCCGTGCCATCTTCTCTCTCCGGCTGTTCTATGCTGTGTTTTTTTTGTTCCATGGTTTCGTCGATTTTTAAAAAGTCCCCCCTGAACTTCAACGGTGTGCATTTATTTCAAACCTAGCAGCTTCGCCAAATGCTCTCTGTCAAACCCAACAACAATTTCACCGTTAACGTCGATCACCGGCACGCCCATTTGGTGCGATTTTTTAAACATCTCCTCGCGCGCCTTCATGTCGCGGGCGACGTCGAATTCCTCATACTCGACGTTGTTCTTTTTGAAAAATTCCTTAGCCATCTTGCAGTAAACGCAAGTGGGGGTTGTATAAATTTTGACCATAGTCAAAATACACTAAGCACCGCTAATAAGCGACGAATGGCCGCTAATGTATTCGTGGTACTTCGTGTTTATATTCGTGTTTATTAGTGTGAAAAAACGACCTTGATGTTCGCGTTGTAAGTCATTTATTGCTGATTGTAGTTTTTTCTCCAAATATCGCCCAGACGTTAATTAATACCAAAACAATGCCGACGATGAGATTGCTCCACTTCATCACGGTGATACTCGAAAATCCAAGTATCCACGGAGAAAACATTATCCACGCGCCAAGCGCAAGTTGGAACCAGTTTGATGACATTTCTTTAAGTATAAAGCATGTGTCAAGCTCTCGGCAAAACAAACGGCGACTCATTGAGTCGCCGTGTTTAAATCTTCGTTTTCTCTGCAGCTTTTAAGCTTGCCGTCCAAGACAAGAACGGCTCTATGATAATCGGGGACATTCATCCGGGATCTGTACCTCTTTAAGGGATTGCGGAAGTCATTCCTCCGGTGTTTTAAAGAAAACACCGCATCCTTCACGCTAGATATCGGGGCGAATAAAAACGACAAAGCCTTTTCTTTCCCGGTTTGCTCAAACCTTACTTCCAGCTCGCGCAGAAGGCTTTCCGCGTCATTTCCAATCAAGCGGACGGCAAAAACATTAGCTTCGCACTCTCCTTCAATCTTTATTTCGAATGCTTTGGCTAAGTCATTGACCGAACGAAGGGGAATCAGCAAGGTGGTGTGCCCAAGCAAATGGTGCCCTATTTCATGACCAACAATAAATCGTTGAAAGTCATAAGGCGCGATGAAAAAAAGGGGGTAGAAAAAAATTTGTCCGTCATCCATTTTTTCTGCGAATACCCCTTCTTCTCGTCCGGGTTTTAGAGAAATATTTGGCTTTAATTTTTCCTCTACTAAATCCTTATCAACCGCAACTTGCCATAATTCTTCAAAAGTCGCTTTGAGCTCTTCCTCCGTACGCATTGCCGGTCTTCCGTTCTGCGCACAAACTTCGATGCCGGGAAAAATGAAAATGGCTGCCAGCAACAAACAGAAAGTCCTTGTTTTCAAGAGCTACTCCCTATTGAGCTTCTAGGCCACATTATACAGCGGTAGCTAGAAAAACGCAAGGCGACACAAAAAACCGCATCGCGGCGGCCATAACAAGCCCTCGGCAAACTAAACCACCCCGCACTTAAGTGCGGGGGCTTCTTTGTTGGGTCGACTGAAAG
>JBBUGM010000018.1:0-7720 GCA_038077975.1 Patescibacteria group bacterium | reverse complement strand
ATTACACTCAACGCGCGATCCGGCACTGTTTTCACATCTGGCCTTTTCCCGCGGCACTCCGCAATCGCCGACGGCGGCATTCACTATATTCTGGCCAGCCAATCCCACTACCACATAATCAACCGCCAGCGAACCATTTGTGCCGCCAGCGCCCCCGTAATGGCACGAGTCAACGCGATGGCTACATGGTCCGCATTCCGCCCGGCCCCTAGTATAATTGCAAAGATCGTTGGATTGTTCGAATGTGTACGTTGTAAAACCGGCATTCGTTTTAGATGCTATGCAGCCCATTAAATTAGTTAGTTCCGGAGAATCTCCCATGGGATAAAGCGCGTTGTTGTGGTCCGCGGCAAGCTGCTGCGGGTTATCGCAGTTGTTTTCTTGTGGCGGACATCCTTCCGGCGGACAACCACCACCGCCTGGCGGCCCGATTCCCGGCAAACCCTGTAATGCTTCTAAATTCACCAGCGCCGGATTTATGGTACGCAAGATAAGCCCCGCGCCCGCGAGGAGCAGAAGTCCTAAAAGCGCGCTTTTCACCCAGTCCTTGCCCTCGCTTTGTTTCGAAGGATTGCCCGCGGCGAAAGTATAGAGAATGCCGCCGTAGACAATGGCGCCGAAAGCCAAGGCGCCCGCGGCAAGGAGCGTGAAGTTATAAAAGCTCTGAACAAACTGGCCCGGAGTATCGCCGGAGATGACTTGGGCGGAAGCGACAAGGGGAAGAAAAAAGAAAATAGAAAATAGAAAATAGATGCCTTTCATTTCATGAATTGACCTAATTGTTCTAATTTCTAATTGCCCTAATCAAATCCCAATGATTAAAATTTAAAAATTGAAATTTTCGCGTTCGACACTCTTTAGAAATTAGGGTTTAGAAATTAGAAATTTTGATTTTTAACTAAATCCTCCTATCCCCGATATACCGAGCAAGCTCACGAAGGTCTTAATTATCAAATACGCGCAAAGAACTATAAGCGCGCCGATCAATGTTCCGGTTAAGATCTTTTTTCCCTGGCCGAGCTTGTCCGGACTGCCGCCGGAAATTAAAATCATCACGCCGCCATAAGCGAAAAGGATGGGGGCGCCCACAAAAAGCGCGAGCGTCATGCCGAAGGAAACAAAATTCAATGCTGTTTGTATGAGATCGTCCAATGTGCATCCCTGCTGTGAACACTCAAGCAACCCCTTCGTTGCCCAATAACCGGTCGGAAAAATGTCCTTCATTGTGGCGGCGGAAACAGGCGAAGTCGAAAGTAGAAAGAGGAAAGAGGAAAGTAGAATAACCGGCAAAAGTCCGGAAAATAAAGCATAGAGTTTTTTATTCATGGTAAATTTCTAATTTCTAATTGACCTAATTTCTAATCAAATCCCAACTATTAAAATTTCTAATGCAAAAGGTTTTTTATTATTTTAGATCGCTTTTGTCGCTGATTAGATCAATTAGAAATTAGAGCAATTAGGTCAATTAAGCAACTCTACCGAGGGTAGAGTTGGCTCACCTGCCCTTCGGCTTGTTTAAGTGCTTGATTGGTGTTCGACTGACCGGTCAAAACGCTCTGTATCGCACGGCTTAAAATATCATTCACATTACCGGCGGGATATAGCCACGATCGCGCGGTCAAAATTTGGCGCGCGAATACACTTAAGTTCACGTCATTCAATTTCTCGGCGATAAGCGCGCGCAAGGCAGGCAAGCGCCCGGTTGACGCCGCGTACGCCTTCGCGGCGTTGCCGTTCGTTGAAGCATATACCACGAAATCCCACGCCCAGTTCGAGGATTTGCTCTGGCGAGAAACAGCAAGCCCCTCATAGCGCGCGTAACTTATCTCAACTTCAGCGCCCTTGGGCTGAAGCATCGGCGAAGTTCCGATACGCAAGAACGGACTTATGTTCTTGATAGTGGGCAGGGACGACAAATAATTGAAGATGATGGCTACTTTGCCGCGCGCGAAGGCCTCCAGTGAATTCGTTTGGCTGTCATTCCATGTAAAATACGGCGAGGAAGAATTCGCGAACTGGACGTAAAAATCGAAGGCGCGATAACCGGCCAAGCCCGACGGACCGGAAGCAAAAGCGGCGCCGTTCATATCTTCATTCGTCATCGTGGTACCGTTCTGTAGCATCAAAAGGTTCAAGAGGTCGACGCCGGAGTCGACACTGCGCTCGGAGCCGCCAATCGCGGCCGCGGCCCGTTCGATCGCCCCGGCGACGCCAAGACGCCGCAGTTGCGGCACGACGCGCAAAAATTCATCCCAGTCCTTGGGCGGCACGGCAACTCCCGCCTGATCAAGAAGGTCGCGATTGTAGAGCATGACCATCGTATCCATGTAAAGCGGCAAGGCGTAGATCTGCCCGCGATAATAAAAATCCTGCTCGACGGCGGCGGGGTAGAGCTCGCGCAGACGAAGAAGATCGATCTGCCGGGGATTCGCCGGAATGATTTTATTTATCTCGGAGAGAAGATCGTGGTTGCCGATGAAAAAAACATCCGGGCCCTCGCCCGCGGCAAGCGCGTTTAACAATGCATCCTTATAGTTCGCGGGATTTACCTGCCTGTAATTTACAGAGGCATTGGGACGATATGCCCGATATGAATCGATGAGGGCGCTCCACGGATCGAGCGGATCTGTTCCCCAGACGGAAAGAGTAACGCTCGGCGCGCCGCCACCACCGCCTCCACCGCGAACGTTTAAGACAACCAAAGCCGCGCCCACGGCCACAAGTACAACGCCGGTGATGACGATGATGAGCTGTTTTTGGGATAAACTGACCATTAAAAATTTATAATTAATCTAATTACTCTAATTTCTAATCAATAAGCGGGAATAAATTCCAAACCATAAGCACCAAATTATGGTTCGACAAGCTCACCACATATACCCCGAGCCCGTCGAAGGGCAAACAAATTCAAATGACCAAAATAATGTCCTTGTGTCATTCCCGCGAAAGCGGGAATCCAGTGTATTATCTAGATTCTCGGATCAAGTCCGAGAATGACAGGCCTTTTGAATTTCGAATTTATAATTTTGATGTTGTTTGTGATTTGTAATTTCTAATTTGTGATTTTCTACGGATGGGATTTTATTAGATCAATTAGAAATTAGATCAATTTAAAAGTTTATATGATGACTGTCCCCGCCAATTTGTCCCCCGCTTTCACGTTCATGATACGCACTCCTTGCGCGTCGCGCCCCGTGGTGCGCACGGTCGCAAGCTTGGTCCTGATCATCTGCCCCTTGGCGGAGAGAGCGAAGATCTCTTCTTCGTTGCGAACGACGTGGGCGGAAACGATCTGCCCCGTTTTCGGAGTCGTTTTCGCTGTGCGGATACCCGAGCCGCCTCTGCCCTGCAAGCGGTATTCCTTAAGCGGCGTCTGCTTACCGAAACCGTTCGCCATCACGACGAGAAATCCTTTCTCCTCTCCTTGAATTATATCAAAGCCCGCGACCTCGTCGTTTTCTTTTTTTCCGCCCGAGGCGGATCCGCCCCTGGCGGAGAGCCGGATCGCGCGCACGCCGGAGGCCCCACGCCCCATCGGCCGCGCCTGCGATTCCTTGAAGCGGATCGACTGCCCCAATTTCGTCGCCAAAATTATTTCGTCCTTGCCGCTCGAAAGCTTTACCCAGCGCAAGACATCCCCCTTCTTAAGAGAAATGGCGATGATGCCGTTGCGGCGGATGTTCTCGAAATCTTTGAGTGGCGTCTTTTTTATTTGACCGCCTTTCGTTACCATCACTAAAAAATTATTTTCGTTCTTCGCTTTAACGTCTTTTTCGGAATAATTGACAAGCGCGCTGATGTTTTCGTCCGTTGGCAACTCCAAAAAATTGTGGATGGCCTTGCCCTTTGACTGACGCGATGCCTGCGGAATTTCATATACTTTCGTCTGGAAAACGCGCCCCTTGTCCGTGAAGAAAAGGATGTTGTCGTGCGTTTCGGCGTTGAAGAAATGCAGCAGTAAGTCGTCCTCGCCGACCTCGGAGCCGATGAGCCCCTTGCCGCCGCGCTTCTGCGCGCGGAAAGTTCCGGGCGGCAGCCGCTTCACGTAGCCGCCGGCGGAAAAGGTTACGATCACATCCTCGTTCGGGACGAGATCCTCTTCTTTGAATGCCTTGAGTGGCGTCGGCACGACTTTCGTGCGCCTCGCGTCGCCATATTTATCCTTAATTTCTTTTGTCTCATCTTTGAATATCTTCAATATCTTCGCCGGACTCTTCAAGATTGAACCAAGTTCTTCGATGAGCACCTTTTTTTCTTTGAGTTCGACTTCGATCTTCTGTCGTTCTAAGGCGGCAAGAGTTGAGAGCTTCATCTCTAATATCGCCGTCGCCTGAATGTCGGTAAGCTTGAAATTTTTCACAAGATTCTTGTGCGCGTCGTCTTTGTCCTCGGAACGCTTGATGGTGGCGATAACCTTATCGATCTCGCCCAGCGCCTTGTGCAACCCTTCAAGAATGTGCGCCCGTTCTTCCGCGCGCTTTAGGTCGAATGCCGTCCGCCTTTTTACGACGATCTTCCTGTGCTCGATGTGAGCCGCAAGGATGTCCTTAATAGAGAGAAGCTGTGGCTGGATGCCGTCTTCGAGCGCGATGACGTTCAAGTGGAAATCTTTCTGGAGATCGGTGTGTTGGTAGAGCTGGTTCAAGATTTTCTGCGGAGGAACATCGTTTTTGAGCTCGACGACGATGCGCAGACCTTCCCGGTCGGACTCGTCGCGCAAATCGCGGATACCCTCCACTTTTTTCTCCTGCGCCAGATCAGCGATCTTTTTAATGAGTTCGGATTTATTGACCTGATACGGGATTTCGGTAATAACTATGTTAAAGTTTTTCGCCTTGTGCTCTTCGATCTCCGCCTTCGCACGCGTCGTGATGCCGCCCCTGCCCGAAACATACGCCGCCTTGATCGCTTTCTCGTCGAAGATAATACCGCCCGTCGGGAAGTCCGGCCCTTTCACGAATTTCATCAGGTCTTCGCTTGTGGCGTCCTGATTGTCCGCCAAAAAAAGCACGGCGTCCGCGACTTCGGTTAAATTGTGCGGCGGGATACTTGTCGCCATGCCAACCGCGATGCCAAGTGAACCATTAAGCAAAAGTTGCGGGAGTTTTGATGGCAATACCACCGGCTCTTCGCGCGTGCCGTCGTAGTTCGGACGCCAGTCAACCGTGTCTTTTTCGATGTCGGAAAGCATTTCTTCCGCGATTTTCGAAAGCTTGGCTTCCGTGTAACGCATCGCCGCGGCGTTGTCGCCGTCAATTGAACCCCAGTTGCCCTGACCGTTGATCAGCGGATAGCGCAAAGAAAAGTCCTGCGCCATCCTTACAAGCGTGTCGTAGATGGCAATGTCGCCGTGCGGGTGATACTTCGCCATTGTTTCGCCCACAACGTTCGCCGATTTTCTGAACTTGGCGAGATGCGTTAACCCGGCATCCCACATCGCCCAAAGGACACGCCGGTGCACGGGCTTTAAACCGTCACGCACGTCGGGAAGCGCGCGGGAAACGATAACTGACATGGCGTAATCAAGATACGACTCGCGCAATTCCTGCGTAATTTCGCGCGGCTCGATTTTTTGTTTATTGTCATTCATTGATTCTGTCGGCATTAATCAGCTATATCAGCATTTATCGGCGTTGTATATCTCGCCACGGCAACGACGCTGATGTGTGCTGATTTTGGCTGATTTATGCTGATAAGTTATTGCGCTGGTATAATGTATTCCCTCGGTTCGCCTAAAATGCTTCCGAACCAGTGCAGTTTGCCGACAAGCCCGTCGTAGATCACGGCGAGTCCGTTCTTCATAGTTATCCAAAAACCAAAACCGGTCCCTTCTGCAACCGGTTCCGGCGGCGCGGAAAACCCGGCAATAAGATTATTGAAATACGCGAGCCAGACGAAAATTACTATCACCATCGCGATGGCGGTCAAAATAAACATCCACCTACGCTTCACATCCTCGTCGGAATTTTGAAGTTTTTCGATGAATCTAAACATAATACTAATTTACAATGAGATACTAATAATACGAATGTCGCTGTAGCTCAATAATGCAAATATACGAATGAGTTAATTAGTTTATTGGTATGTCGCGCTAAAGCGCCATTAGCATCATTCGCGCGCATTAGTATATTGGTATCGCTTATGTCTTTAGCACGACAACCTTATTTTTCGTCCCCTCCAAATCCTTTTTCTTGAAAACCAATTTCTCTTCTGTCTCCGCTTTTTGCCCCATTGCCTTCAAGAAATCTCCCGGCGCTTTGTAAAAACTGGGGACAATAAATGATGGCTCAAGCTTCTTTGCCAGCTTTGCGGCGTCTTCCGGTGGCAAGAAATGCCCGCCGCCGACCGGAATAAAAAGCACATCCGGCTCGTCCAGTTTTTCGATGATAGCCGGAGAAAGCGGCTTCGAGATGTGCCCCAAGAAAGCGAGCTTGATGTCCTCCCAGTGCACCAGGTAAACCGTTTTTAAAAATTTGTCGGTCGATTCCTCCGACACGCCGATGCCCGATATTTCGATGCCTTTTACTTCGTACTCTCCGGGAAAAGTAATTTCGGTGTTTGCCGACGATTCACTCAAGGGAGCAAGATCCGCGGAAACAAGCGTGCGCAAAGAAACATCCGCCTTGAAACGGTTCGATTCCGCGTCGACCAAAAGCGACGTCTGCCCGCTCTGCAGTTTGAACGAACCGTTGCCTAAATAGTTAATAATCATACGAATTTTGTTAACGAATATTAATGAGTTTTACAAAATTCAGTATCCCCGCCCTCTAGGCAAGGGGTTCGCGCAGAGGGCGGGGAAGGGTTTGGCGACTGCTCGGGCTTGCCCTCGCAGGCCAACACCCTTATTTTACCAAAAATCGAGGTCGATTTCCAGCTATTTTTATGCCCAAAATTACCTTGACAAAGCGGTGAAAATTGGCAAAAATGCAGACAGTTCCTTCGAGATGGAGTTTCCCAATGGAACAAAGTTGCGCATTCTGCAATCCAGAAATAGACCAGACTTTATTTGGGGAACGACACATCGGGGAAAGCGAGAATTTTCACGTCGTCGCAACCAAGGGCCAAATAACAGACGGGGGCTACGTCGTTCTTTTTCCGAAACGTCACGTTCCTTGTTGCGCGACCGCAGAGAACAATCCTTTGGATTTTGCGTGGCTGGAATATCTTTCGTCGCGCCTTAGAATTGGCGAGGGGCTGGTAAAAGAATATAGCGCGACCGCACTAACCATATTCGAGCACGGAATCGTCGGGCAAACCGTGAAGCATGCTCACTTGCACTTTTTGCCGGCGGCGATTGATATGGCGCCGCGAATCCAAACAGATTTTCCGGAATCGAAAATTCAAGAATTCAAAGATTTCTCTGAACTGCAAGAATCTTATATCAGGCGGCAGGAGCCATATCTTTTCTGGACAACTCCCTCCGGCAAAGGAATGATCTGCTGGAATCCTCCCGCGCCGCTGCAATATCTGCGCATCGTCGCGGCAGATCTTCTCGGCCACCCTGAGCGCGCGAACTGGCGCAATATGGATCCGGAACTTGACCGCCGACTCTATCTAGAAACCGTACAGCGACTCAAGCCATATTTTTCGTAAAAACAAGGAGTCCCCAAAGGGACTCTGTTTTTTTATTAATGTCCTGTTTGACGACCGTCAAACAGGACATTAATTGCCTTTCCAAGATGGAAACCCCGCGCTTTCAGCGCGAGGCTTTCAGCATCAA
>JBBUGM010000017.1:0-28598 GCA_038077975.1 Patescibacteria group bacterium | reverse complement strand
CCGCGATTCCGGTCATGGCCGCGTGGCAAGCTCGATCTTCAAGAACTCCGGGAATTTAGGGAATTGCTCCGCGTCGCAAGGCAGGGGATTTCTCTCCGGAACTTTAGGGAAGAAAAGATTCTCGAGCCGACGCCGATGCTACCTGTCGCTTACGACCAAACCGACTGGGCGTTCATCGAAAAGTTCTGCACGGAACACAACCGAAACTTCCACACGCTTGTAAATGAAGGGCTACCGCTCAATGACTCCGAATTTGCAGGGAAAATCCTTCTGCGCAGTGACGAAACCTACACGGTTTCTTGCTTTGAGGGTTACGGCACACCGCGGTTCGTTGATGATGGAACGGCAAAATCGGTTAAGGTCTATCACCAGAAATTCGGTCTCAGGCCGCCGGAAGGGATACCCGAATCGGTCGAAGCTCTCGTTTTGCGCCTAAAATCGTTCCGCGAGAACTTCCGGCCGATGATCATCGAATTCTCCGTCTATCCATACGATGTGGGGATTCAAAAGCAGAAGACAATTCTTTGGGAATGGCGCAGCGGTCGTGCAACTTCCTAACAACTCCTCGGCCACGTGCACGGGGAGTTTTTGTTTACGCAGAATGCGTTGTCATCTCACGTATAATTCCGTTATAATTAACGAACAATACGATAATCGTCTTTTCGTAAATTCGTACTAATTCGTAATTTCGTAACCAAACATGGATAAACTCTCCCGTTCGAAACTTGAACTTTTTCTCGAATGCCCGCGCTGTTTTTGGTTGGAGAAGAAGCATGGCGTCAAACGTCCTTCAGGGCCGCCTTTCACTTTGAATCTGGCGGTCGATTATTTATTGAAGCAGGAATTCGACATTCATCGCGAAAAAGGGACGCCCCACCCCGTGATGAAAAAACATAAAATTCAGGCGGTGCCATATGCCCACGACGACATCAATAAATGGCGGCATAACTTTACCGGCATACAATTCCACCACAAGCCGACCGATTTTCTGGTTTTCGGCGCCGTAGACGATATCTGGACAAACCCGAAAGGGGAACTAATGGTCGTGGACTACAAAGCAACCGGCGCGAAGGAATACAAAATTTACGACTCATACAAGCGCCAGATGGAAATATACCAGTGGCTTTTACGCCAAAACGGATTCAATGTTTCGCCGACTGGTTATTTCGTTTTCGCGAAAGCGAATAAGGCCGACGGCTTCGGCATGGGCGTGGCCGCGCTCGCATTCGACATGTTCATCGAACCGCAGGAAGGGGATGACTCATGGATCGAAACGGGCCTCAAATCAGCGCGTCAGGCATTCGACTCCGACGCAGAACCGAAAGCATCGGGTAGCTGTGAGTATTGCGCCTACAGAACAGCGGCAGAAGATTTCTGATGGATAGATTATCCAAAATGAAGATGGAAAAATCACAATCAGAGTTTGAAGAAAGGGAGCAACCGGAAGTCGAGGTCGAAGTTTTCGATTCCCAGACAATAAACTGGGAAATGATCAAAGAGGACGTTTTGCAGCTTGAAAGAGAAGCTTTCGGCGAAAAAGGATTTACCGAAGAAGATTTTATTGACGATTTTAAAAATAATGCAGTAGTTGTATTGATGCGCGCAAAAAATGCCAGACCTATTATCGGGCTTACATACGCCGTGCCGATAGGTGTTTATTATCCTGAAAGAAAATCGGAAAGTAGCAATACTGCAATTATCGGCGACACTATTATCACTAAAACGTACAGAGGTAAGAGACTTGTCGGCAGGATGATGTTTCTTTTAGAGGATGCTCTAAGAAAGCGTGGATATCAATATCTGGAAAGAAGCGCAATGATAGCCAATCATTACGCTGAAAATGTTGAAAAAAATTATCAAGATAGGATTGTGCACAAAGAAGGACCTCGCGATTCTTTTTGGGGGCCACAAATGTTTTTTAAAATTAAACTATAGCTAGAGTGCCTACAAGGGAATGTTTCTCCCGAAATCAAAAAAATTACATTGGACGTTTCACGCGCGCGCGAAGATGGGTTTCTATAAACTTTCCGAACAGCGTGTGCGGCACGTTTTGAATTCCCCCAAGAGAGTGGAGGAGGGCATAGCGCCGAAAACGATGGCGATGATGCAACCCGCCTCCGTTAAAACTTCGGCGGGCAGGCCCGGCACGGGCAAAGAAGAAACGTGGAATCACGAGATTTGGGTTATGCTTCAGGACGAAAAATCGCGCCGCAAGATCATCAGCGCCTGGCGCTATCCGGGCAGAACAAAACCGCGTAGCGAAACTGTTATCGAAGGTATCAAGGCGGCATATAATGAATACATGAAATCAGCTAAATAAGATCGAAAATGATCCTCACAAGCCCTTCGTTCGAAAATAATGGATTTATTCCGGAAAAATTCACCTGCGATGGTTCGACTTCGCTCACCACGGGTGGTTCGACTTCGGCACCCCCTGAGCTTGTCGAAGGGCTCACCACGGGTGGTGGCGACATCAATCCAGAACTCCATATTCAAAACGTTCCAGATGACGCCAAAAGTTTGGCGCTTATAGTTGACGATCCCGACGCGCCGGGAAGAACTTTCGTCCACTGGCTTGTTTGGAACATCGATCCGAAGACGGAATTTATAAAAGAAGAAAGTTCGCCGCCGGGCTTGCCCGCCGAAGCTGGCGGAACGAAGGTGGGTGCAGTGGAAGGCAAAACTGATTTCGGGGCAATCGGTTATGGCGGACCTTGCCCGCCCCAAGGTGTCCACAGATATTTTTTCAAACTTTACGCGTTGGATGCTACACTTAATTTACCTGCCGGTTCGGACAAGCGCGCGCTTGAAGCGGAAATAGAAAAACACCTTATCACGCAAACCGAACTCGTTGGACTTTATCAAAGGAATCACAAATAATAATAAAGAATTTTTAAATGTCATTGCGAGGCCCTTGGGCCGCGGCAATCTGATGCAATCGGCGTCATCCTGAACGAAGTGAAGGATCTCGTTTATTCAGCGATTGATGGGATTCCTTGCAAAACCTGCCCCCGAGATTCTTCGCTGGCGCTCAGAATGACCGGAGAGCTCGCAATGACCGTAAATTAAAATGAGGAAACACTCCGCAACAATAATTCTTCGCTGGGGGTTGGCGTTCACTTTTTTCTATGCGGCAATCGCGAGCTTGGTCAATCCCGACAACTGGATCGGCTATATGCCAGCTTTTCTCCTCTCAATATTCCCCGCCGGATTTTTGCTTACGGCATTTTCGATTTATGAAATAGCTCTCGCAGCAATCCTTTTTTGGGGGAAGTGGCTCCGCCTGTCATCGCTTCTCTCGGTTGCTACACTTGCCGGCATCACCGTTTTTACACTGGGAATTTTTGACGTTACGTTCCGGGACGTCGGACTTACATTCGCCGCACTCGCCCTATGGGAACTGGTTAAAAAAGAAAAAGGCGGAGCCATATAAACCGCACTGGCGCAAAACAACATTCTAACATTCTATAGAATGTTAGAATGTTTGTGGGTTGAGAAAATAAAACGGGCGGCATCATGCCGCCTGCCCAGCAGTTAAGTCCGATGGCGCCATGGGCGCCTAATCATATTCATTGATACAGAAACGAACCCAAGAAATAAATAAGCCGATGCCTGTGCACCGATTTTGTTAAAATGTCGGACTTATACTGACTGGGCTCTTTCTATTTGTTCCGCCTCAAACTCGTTTTCGAAAACTGACGCGCCTTCGCCATCATAGTCCGGGTTACGGCCTCGCGAAGGCGGGAAGTAGCCGATCGCCGTGTGAATCACTTTGAACGCGTCTTCGTGCTGCCCCAGTTGTTTCGTGAGCTTGTCGAGCTCATACGCGAGGGCGTAAATATTCCACCTAAGGTATTGGATCTCTCTTTGTAGTTCCTTCGTTTCTGGCATCTACCTTAATTGTAGCAATTCCTAGTCGTCAGGAACTGTGGAAAAGCCTCGCCTTATCGGTTATATTCACACTATTACAACTACACGGACAATGTTTTACAATTCAACATCTATCCCACATCCCTGCTCACTATAATATTATTGCTCGGATAGATGTGTGAGAATCTCGGCTATAAATTTTTTCGTATTTTCGTCCACTGAGCCCACATAAGCCACTCCCCCAAACAGACCGGGTCCATTTTTCTCCCTTCTACATTTTTGTACCGCGGGATCTATATTGGCCGATGCTCCCGCCTCTTCCATTTGAGCCACTGAATACATATAGCTTTCAGCTGGCGGATTTTTTTCGAGGTATTTTCGGGTTAGCTCATTAAAAAGGATGGAGCATTCTCCTGTGTCGAAGCTGCCCGATGGAACAAAAATTCCATAGTTTGTTTTTATCGCCTCTCCGCTCATTATATGTTTATAAACTTCTGCGAAATCTTCTGCCGGAGACAGCGCCCAATTTTCTATTTGTTGTGGAGTTCCACCAGGGATGCCGCGTAATTTATAATACCGACTCCATTCTTCGGAGGTTAATTGTTGCCCTATTCTGTGGCCAAGTTCATGGGTCAGTATTGAGTTTAAATTATAGTTCTGTGTAGAATTTATATAAATAACCCCTCCATTTAAAACATATTGGAACCCCCCATCTTTTACTTGATAAACCGAAGCCATTTTGTTTCCAGCCCACGGAATGGTCAAATAATCATTTTGAGAAACGTTGGCCGGATCAACAAACGCGAATGCAAGGTCGTTCGTAAGCCGCGTAGGGAATTTAATATTACCCAAAATCCTTGCTATTGTTTGTTTTTTTTGGCTTCCGATGTCTACATTCTGGCTGGGAATTTGGGTGGTATAAAACTGGTAACCCCATAGATTTATTCTTTGCAATGGATAGATGGTTCCTCCGCCTACTTCAGTTATGGGAGCCAGAGGATCAACGGGTTTTTGTTGAATTAGTTTTTGTTGAGACGGTTGTACAATCTCCTCTTTTCCGCTGAGCACGTCAATTTGTTTCTCGGACTCGAATAAATTAGTTAATACTATTTTGATTGCGTTGATAATATCTGACGCAGGAGAATAAACAGTTTTTTCGCGAATTTGCGTCACTTGCTGATCTTTTGTCCCTCCGACCTCCTGAATCCTTGATATGCTTTCGGTAATAAAATTTGGTATATTTTGTACGGGCTGGATTATACCATAGAAGAAATCAACAACCTTTTCAGTTTTCTGGATGAATGGGTTTGTGGGTTGTATGTGGGCAACCAACAAAAAGAGAAGTATCAATACAACAAATGCGCCAGTTGTTATAGCGGAAATCCAAACAAGCCGATTAGAAGGAATCCATCGCCTCCGTTTTCCGACCTCTGCTTCTTTTGTTGTCGCGAGGAAAGACGGCGGAGTATCGGTTGCGAGTACTTGTTTTGTATCAGCCGGATTGCCGCAGTGCGGGCACATGAGAGCCTTATCAGAAATTTCATTGCCACACTCGGAACATTTTATAAGTGCCATACACTTATTATATCTAAATCTTCTGGCACTGGTGCGTTGAAAAATCAAAGCAAACACATTAAGATTGGGTTTATGAAACTATCAATCGGTATTGTTGGCCTTCCGAACGTGGGGAAATCCACGCTTTTTAAGGTTTTGACGAAGCAGGAGATTACTATCGCGAATTATCCTTTTGCCACGATCGACCCAAACGTCGGCGTGGTTCCGGTGCCCGACCTACGCTTGCAAAAACTCACGGAAATCAGCCGCTCCAAAAAAACTATCCCCGCGGTCGTGGAGTTTTACGATATCGCGGGTTTGGTCAAGGGCGCGAACAAGGGTGAAGGACTAGGCAATCAGTTCTTGTCGCACATCCGCGAAACGCAGGCGATAGCCATCGTTCTTCGGACTTTTCAGGATTCGGAGATCATTCACGTCGAAAATTCCGTCGATCCCATCCGCGATCTCGACATCATCAACACCGAACTCGCCTTGAAAGACCTCGAAAGCGTGGAGAAGCGTTTGCACGGCTTAGAGGCCGACATCAAAGCTAAGAAAAAAGGGGCAGAGGAAGAAAAAACCGCGCTTCTCACAGCAAAGCAAATTCTCGAGCGGGGCGAGCCCCTCGCCGCCGCAAAAGAACATTCCGACATTCTTGAGAATGTCGGAATGTCATCGCTCAACTTGCTTACGGCAAAAAAGCAGATATATCTTTTGAACGGCGGAGAAGAAGACGCGAAGCAGGAACTTTTGGAAAAAATAAAAAATTTGGGAGGTGATTACATTATCGCGAACCTCGCCCTCCAAAATTTTTTTGAAAAAAACTTAGGCGGGCAGGCCTCGCTGGCACAGGACGCCGTTAACACACTTATTAAAAAGGCCTACGAAGTTCTGGGGCTTGTGAGTTTCTTTACGACAGGGGAGGACGAGACACGGGCGTGGACTATCGAACGAGGAACAAAAGCGCCGCAGGCGGCCGGAGTCATCCACACCGATTTCGAGAAGAATTTCATCCGCGCCGAAGTGGTTTCCTACGGCAAATTGATGGAGGCGAAGGGCTGGAACCAAGCTAAACAAAAAGGATGGATACGACTAGAGGGCAAGGAATACGTTGCACAGGATGGCGACGTAATGGTTATTCGGCACGGATAGGCAAAAATTTGACATATTCGAGCTAATGACATAGAATAACCGTAGCAAGTTCGAAACAGCTTTTTCGAGGAGGAATGACTATGTTGGCTTCCGTGGCAGTTTGGGCGTTGATTGTGCTCGCGTACTTGTTGGTTGGCGTTCTGTTTGGGCGGTGGGTAAATTATGCATTCTATTTCCAAACCTCTTTAGCAGCAAAGATTTTGATCCCACTCCCGCCTTTTGACGAACGCACCGCGCCTTTCGGTTCGTCCGCGCCGACGGTAGATGAAAAAACGTTGGCAGAATATGGAAATTTTAAGCGTTTCAGTGAACGCAGAGATTGGCTCGATAAATTGAGTTCTTTCATCTTGTGGCCGGTTGTCGCGTTTCCAATCTATGCCATATGCACCATCGCCTGGCTCGTATTTCTCCTGATAGTAATAGCGAAAGGCGTGTCGGGCATCGTTCGCGCGCTTTCTCCCAGAGTTCCCGATAATCAGTAAACAAGAAAAAGCATCATCTTGGCCCGCAAATTGCATTTGCGGGTCATCCTTTTTCATGCAATAATCGTAAGCAGGAATTTTCGAAGGTACGTAGTGATCAAACTGACCGAACGGGCAGCTACGAAAGTTTTAGAAATTCTGAGTCGGCAAGATCCGAAACCGCTGGGGTTGCGGATAGCAATTCGCGGCGGGGGATGTTCGGGTTTCCAATACGCAATGGAATTTGCGGAGGGAACGACCGAACGCGACAAGATTTTCGAATTCGGTGAACTCACAGTTTTTGTCGACCAGACGAGTTTGATGTATCTCGAAGGCACGGAAATCGACTACGTGGACGGTCTTGAAGGCGCTGGATTCAAATTCACGAATCCCAACGTCAAAAATACTTGTGGTTGCGGCAGCTCTTTCTCCCAGTAGTAGACCGAGCACTGCAGCGCCCATACGTTTTCTTTAAGACCGGCTTAGTCAATGAAAATAGCGGATTTTAGGTTGTGTTTTGTTTTTGCACTAGTGCCGTAGAAAACGCCGTGCTCGGCTCACTACTGGGTTCCGGCATGAACCAAAGCCCCGACTCACCTGAAGTGAGTAGGGGCTTTTTCTTTTTTCGATACTATCATTATAACACAATTGTGTTATAATGATAGTAAGCTCGGTGGAATCGGGGCGTAGAAGCTAGAGCTTGGTGAACAATGGTCATTCCGAGCAAAGCGCAGGAATCTCAAGCGGCAGATTGCTGGGGGAATTTCTCGAGATTCTTCGGGCTTCGTCCTCAGAATGACAAGAAAAAACGTTATTCACCAAGCCCGAAACCGGTACTTGCTTTTTTCCGTTTGATTGTATAAAATCTTAAGCAGAATCTTCCATGAGGCGCGGACTTGGGGAGAAGAGACCGTAAGCGACGGCAAAGAAAGAACCCCAGGAAGAATCGGCAGCGGATCCGCCATCACAACCACACGTTGGGCCGCATCTCTCTGCGCTACAAGCTAAGATTGGGCCACTCCCATCTTGGCGAAATAATTTCTTTAATAAGGAAGAATAGGAGCGAAAAAGTTCAGTTCGTTAAGGACGGCCGGGTCGAGGGCTCCGCCATTTACATAGTCATCTTTTGCGGAGTGGCAATGCCCTTCGTTTATCATGCGCGAGAGAGATGGCTCATCACCTGCCTGCGGTTGGGGAAACTGCTTAGAAGTTTGCACAACGATCAGGAAATAGAGTTGCGCGCTTGGCTTACGGAAAAAGGTATTAATACTTCCGCTCCTCCATATTCATATTGAAAATTTGGCCACCGACCGACGGTGGCCTTTCGATTTCGTGGCTGCTGGCGCTATTTTTGCTATAAGAGTAAGGTGTAAATTAGTCATCTTGAATCATGGAGGGCGGACATGTACAAGCCGTACGAGAAGAGAACCGACAAAGAAATTCTTGCCGCCCTCGAGCGGTGGCTGGAAAGAGTGCCTCGTCCGGATGCGAAAGAGATCAATATCGGGCCGCGTTCCTCGGGCAAGATCTTTTCTCCGAGAGAAATCGTGGAGGGAGTTAGGAAATGGATTGAGATTAACCCAAATGGCATTCCGGATACGAAAAAACTCGACCCAGGAGCGCCTGACGAGGAAATCATTTACAACATGTATGTTCGGACGCACTGCCGGCTTTGCGAATGGCAGAAGTGGGACCCGGTTGACGTGATAGACGCCATTTGTCCGGTTGCGTGCACAAAGTAGGGCAGACGCTTTTACGATCTAACCCCTGCGCTCTAAGGCACCGCCCAGTGTTTCATCGTCGGCAAACTCAATTTCTCCGCCTGTTGGGAGTCCAATCCCCAACCGGCTTATTTTTTTGGCGAAAGGCGCGAGTTCTTTTGCTAAAAAAGATGCGTGGAAATCGCCGACGCTTGAAGGGTTGAAGGCGAGAATAATTTCTTCGGCCAATCCTGAATTTTTGGAAGTCCGACTTGCCACGGAAGTCGGACTTCCCTGCATTAGTTCCTTTTTTATAAAACTTTTCAAATTCTCCAGGCGCAATTTTTGCTGGTCATCAAGCATCCCTGTCTTTGGGATCGCACCGAGGATAAGATAGCGGCCGTTGAATTTTTTAGTATTTTCAAGTGAGATCAAATCGGTTTCTTTTTCGACAACGGCTATCAAATCGTGCTTGCGGTTTTTGTCACGGCAAATGTCGCAGAGCGATAATTTTATCTGCCCTGAGCTGGTCGAAGGGTTTTGGTGGACAAAAAAACACCTTTCGCAGATCTTGAGCCGGCTTAATTCGTCCACAGCGCGCGAAAGATTTTTTACCTGGTTCGCGCCCATTGTCGAAACAAAAAAGGCGAGGCGAATCGCTTGCCTCGGGCCGATACCCGGCAGTTCCTGGAGCTCGTCGGCCAGTTTTCGAATTGATTCCGGAATTCCGCGCATCGTTATAGTACCGCTTCTTCCGGTTCGGGGATACGCGTTTCCAAATTGCGGAAAGTAACGCGCTCCTGGTCAAATCTTAACGTGATGTTGCCGATCGGCCCGTTCCTGTGTTTGGCGATGATGATCTGGGCAATGTTTTGCTCTTCCGGAGTGACTTCAAGCTTGTCGCGGTCTTTGCGGTAAATGAACATCACGACGTCCGCGTCCTGTTCGATGGATCCGGATTCTCGCAAGTCGGAGAGTTTCGGCGTTTTGTGGTCACGCTGGTCGATGGCCCGGGAAAGCTGGGAGTTGGCGAGGATGGGCACCTTAAGCTCGCGAGCAAGCGCCTTGAGGCCGCGGGAGATCTCCGTTACTTGCTGCACCATGTTTTCGGAGTTTGTTCTTGGTCTGATAAGCTGGAGGTAGTCGACGACAAGGAGGTCGAGGCCGTGCTCCACTTGAAGCCGTCTCGCCATCGAACGCATTTGCATGATGTTCGCGGTGGGGGAATCATCGACAAATATCTTTGCGGCCGAGAGGCGGTCAAGCGCTCCTTGGATCATTTCGAATTCAACGTCGCTCGCGATCCTCCCTGTAAGGATTTTCCAGAGCGGGACGCCGGATTCCGCAGAGATGATGCGATCGATCACCTGTTCTCGCGTCATTTCAAGCGAGAAGATGCCCACGCAGTATCCTTTGAGCGCCGCGTTGCGCGCCATGTCCAAGGCAAGTGATGTTTTGCCAAGGGATGGGCGCGCTCCTAAAACAATTAAGTCGGATCGTTGCAATCCGGAAAGTTTTTCATCAAGCCCGGGAAAGCCGGTCGTGATACCACGGAGCACATTGCCGCCCTGATGAAGCTTTTCTATCCTTTCGTAGGCGCGGCTCAATTCCTCCTTAAGCGGAGTGAAATTGACCGGCATTGATTTTTGCGAGATAGAAAGAATTTTTTGCTGAATATCGTCGAGCACATCTTCAAGCGACTGCGATGAGTCGAAGGCCTCTTCAGTTGTTTCCGCGGAAGCGCGGATCAGGTCGCGGCGCACTTTTCCCTCTTTGACTAATTTGGCGTAGTGCTCAATGTGGGAAGAGGTTGCCACCTGATTCGTGAGTTCAGCAAGATAGGTAGATCCTCCCACGCTCTGCAAAAGTTCTTTTTCCTTAAGCCGCGCAGTAACGCTCAAGATATCTATCGGCTGGCGCTTTTCATAAAGTTCAAGAATTGCCTCATACACCTTTTCGTTAACCGGAGAATAGAAATCTTGGGATACCAAAAGATCCGCCACTTTAATGATGGCGTTCTTGTCTATCAAAAGCGCGCCAAGCACGGCCTGCTCGGCTTCAAGATTTTGCGGCGGAAGTTTAAGTTTGGACTCTTTAGTATTTGCCATTATACAAAATCCTTTAATCAAAATTAAAAGTCGATGGCTTTTTTGTCATCCCAAACTTGATTTGGGATCCAGAACTGGATTCCTGCTTCCGCAGGAATGACATGGCGTACTATTTAGAATTTCGAAATTGGGATTTGTTTGGGATTTGTAATTTGTTATTTAGAATTTCTTGGCCACAGAAAGGGGCCAAGCGGCGTGTCTTCTACTTCATATCCTAGCGTGTTAATTTCCTTTCTCAAGGCGTCGGACTGCATAAACTGTTTATTGCTTCGGAATTTTTCCCGCTCGGCGGCAAGTTTGCCGATTTTCGCGGGAATTTTCGGTGCTTTAAGCTCAATGCCGAACATATGCAGGGCGGATTTTAGCCATTTTTGGGCAGCGGAAACGGATTTTCCTTCGAGTGTCCACGCTTTCGGATTCAGATCATTGATAACTCGGAAAATAGCGGCGAGTGCATTAGGGGTATTTATATCATCCTCGAGTGCCTTATTAAATTCGTTTTCATAGACGGAAGTATTGGCGGTTTCTTTTCCGCCGCTGTGCGATTTTTTGGAGAAATCCAGTTTTGCATAAAATTCATTGATGCCGTTCAAGGCGCTTTCGGAATTTTCTATTAATTTCTCGCTGTAGTCGGCGGGGGAACGGTAGTGGCAGCCGAAAAAAGCGAGGCGCAGGGCCTCCGGCGAATGATTTTGAAGGTAATCTCTTATCGTAATAAAATTTCTTAAGCCCTTGGACATCTTCTGACCGTTTACAGTTACCATCCCCGTGTGCATCCAAAGTTGTACAAAGGGTTTTTTGCCCGCCCGACTTCGCCTGCGAGCGAACTCGCTGGCGGGCGGGCCGGATGCCGCTTCCTGTTGGGCGATCTCCGCTTCGTGGTGCGGGAATTTCAAATCCAATCCGCCGCCGTGAATTTCGTACTGCGGACCAAAATAGTGTTCGGAGATTGCCGTATCTTCGATGTGCCAGCCCGGCCGGCCGCTACCAAGAGGGGATTCCCATTTCGGTTCGCCGTCGATTATTCGCATGGGCGCTTTCGCATTGCCAGAGCCGGCAGGCGGAGGCGCGCTATTCGCATGCGTAAATTTCCAGAGGCAAAAGTCGCCGCGGTTCCGCTTTTTGATGGATTCGTCCACGCGCGAGATGGCATCTTCCGCCTGCAGGGCGGTGCGGCCGCTTAATTTGCCGTACTCTTTAAATTTGGAAATATCGTAATACCAACCGTCCCCTGAAATTTCGTAGGCATATCCTTTTTTGATGAGCGTCTGAACTTGCGCAACGATTTG
The DNA here is from genome assembly GCA_038077975.1 of Patescibacteria group bacterium. GTDB lineage: Bacteria > Patescibacteriota > Minisyncoccia > UBA6257 > 2-01-FULL-56-20 > JBBUGM01. The sequence continues at coordinate 16,464 of JBBUGM010000017.1, read as the reverse complement.
CGGAATAAATTTTGTCGCCGGCGCGTAATCGTCAATCGCGTTTATTCCAATGGATCTCATGTCTGCCAAATAACGGGCCGTAAACTCTTTGGCTAGTATTAGCGGCTCTTTTTCCCCTTGCTTCGCGCGCTGAATGATCTTGTCGTCGATGTCCGTGATGTTTTGAACGTATTTTACTTTGTGCCCCAAATTGCGCAGATATTTCGCAAAAAAATCGAAGAAAATATATGTCCGCGCGTGGCCGATGTGCGCATCATCGTAAACAGTCGGTCCGCAAACAAAAAGCCGCAAGGGTTTGCCGGATGGCGATTTAGGAAGCGGCTCTTTTTTGCGCGAGAGAGAGTTGTAAATCTTGATTCTGGGCATCGATATCAAAATTTTAGCACATATTGACACAGTCGGAGATCGTGCTAATTTAGTTGTAGATCTTGAAAAATACAGAGGTGGACGTATGGCATGGTCAATTGCCGAAACCATCAACACCGTTGAGATTTCCGAAGAATGCGCAAAAGAACTTTTTAAGGATCAAGAGCGCTCAGAAACGGGCGAGATTTGGTATGAGCTTGAAGAAGTGACAAACGAAGGAAAACTGACTTTTAATTCTGACCACATGGAACATATGGATTTCCTGCAGGACAATACATTTACTGACATTCTCCGCAAGCACAAAGTGAATGGCGACATCTGCTTCGGCAGTTTGGAAGGCGATAACTCCGGTAGTTTTTGGGGATACCGTTTTAATGGCGAAGGCGGAATGGTAGAACTTGTCGGACGCGTCATTTACGAGGAAAGGAGAATGCCGTTTGCTGGCATGACCTTTGTTGTAACCGGCAAGCTCTTCGGCATGACTCGCGAAGAAGCGCATGCGAAGATCGAAGAGCTGGGAGGCGAAGTTTCTGATTCAATCTCCGGCAAAACTACACATCTCGTTGTCGGTGAAAAACCCGGTTCGAAGCTCGCCAAAGCCCAAAAACTCGGGATTAAGATCTTCAACGAGAAAGAATTTGTTGCCATGCTGTCTTAATAGTTTCCGGCCCCACCAAATGAAGGCGGGGTTTTTATGTTTGCCAAGTAGCGTTTTTTGGTGTATAATGCGTTTAGCTCACTTGTTAAGGAGGTGGCCAGGTGCCACGCAAGAAGCTCCCATTTTCGCTTGACCCGCTTGATCCGAAATTTGTCCCGGCAAAACCGAAACACAGTATTGAGGAATCTAAAGTTCTTGAGCTTGAGCGAGCAGGAAATTTGATCATTACTCGTAAACGCGATGGGTATCGACATCTTGCCGCTGTGACATCGCGCGGCGTCCGTATTTACACGAGAGGCATTGAAGAAGTTACCGATAATTACCCGGAGATCACGCAAGAAATATTCCAGCGCCTTGCCATTTCGCCAAGAGGAACACTTCTCGATGGCGAGATGATTATTGACGAAGGCGGGAAAGACAACTTCGAGCGATTGGCGCAAGTTGCCAAATCAAATCCAGAACGTGCACGGAAGTTGCAAGAAAGTGCGCCGGTAAGATTTATGATTTTCGATGTCCTGGTGCACGGCGGCGAACTTGTCACAGACCTCAATTACCGAACCCGGCTTTTTATGCTCCGCCAGATGTTCCCGCAGCGCGCGCCAGAGCATATTTCTTTGCTCGAGGTTCTTGACTGCCCGTTCGCGGAAGCCACAAAGCTGGTTAGAAAAGAAAACTGGGAAGGGCTTGTTCTTTATGATGCGACGAAGACAACCGAGTTCCGGCTTGATGGCAAGAAGGATCAACCGAAGCGTCCCGAAGGATGCTGGAAATGGAAGCCGCTCAAAGAAGACGATTTCATAGCGAAGAGCTTCGCTTATGGAAGCGGAAAAAATAAGAACAGAATGGGGAAGTTGTTCCTTTTTCAGATTGACCACCAAACCGGTGAGGAAATTTCCTGCGGTGAAGTCGGCGGAGGGTTTACGGATAAAGATCGCGAAGATTTCGTTCGCGCCCAGTACCCTCTGGTCGTGCAGGTGGAATTTCAGAAACGATTCCCGTCCGGGGCGTTGCGTCATCCGCAATTCCTGCGACTAAGAACTGACAAATCGCCGGCAGAATGTTTGTTGCCAACAAAAGGCCATAGCTAAAAAGCTATGGCCTTTTTATATGCATCACACGGCATTTATCGCGCCAGAATTGGTCCTTGACTTTTTCTGCCGCCGAACTTAGTATTAAACACAGAACTTTTTCCATCCCAAGGAGTTCGCAGTGTCAGATAAAAGTGAACAATTTATAGAATTCACAGCAAAGCAGATTGTAAACGGCACCGTAGATCCAAAAATGCTTGACTGGAAATTGTTAGAGAAGCTAGAAAGTGCGCAAAACTTGAAGCAAAGGGCTATGCAGAAAGTTGCCGAAATTCGTCGGCAAGGGAGGCAGCGATGACTGCAAAAGAGAAGCAGGAAATACGCGAAACGATCGAAAGCGAAGGGTTCGATTACGCCTTTACCGCATACAGTGACTTCGACGAAGTCAAGGATCCAAAATTCCACCAGTTGCGCCAGGCCTATCTTGCAGCACGCAAGGCACTAGCCGAATATATTGGTTACGAGGACGAATAATTCACTCGAAAATGGCGTCACCTATGTGGCGCCGATTTTGTTTTTGAATATTTCTTCCTTTGTACCCGCACTTCGAAAAAGTCAAAGCTTGGGGACTCTGAGAAGCTCATTTTTGCGCGATTTTGACAAAATGTCCAATCTTTGCTATACTATCCGGTAGTTAGAGTCAGCTTTACTTAAGGAGGAAGGTGATGAGGGTTTTCCTGGTCCGGCATGGTAGTGACGATTTCTGCGAAGGAGAATACAGCATTGGCAGAAAGCAGGCTCAGCGTGCTGCCAATTTCTTGAAACAGCAGAAATTTAACGCAGACAAAACGGTTATTCTAAGCTCAAAACTACCTCGCGCTATCAACACTGCAGAAATCATTCGAGAGATCCTTGGAACTTCCGAAGTTAAGAGCGTTGATTGGCTATCAGACAAAGGTTGGCCGAGAAGAAACATTTTTGAGGATCTGAATAAATTCATTGCTGCCAATAGTCACCTCGAAGTGGTTATTCTCGTCAGCCACGCACCTCAGATAGCAAAGGTGCTGACAGAGTGTGATTTTTTGGACATAGAAAGTATCCTGAATTGTTCCATTTTTGCCGCAGACCTCGTTGGTCGCAAAGCCGAACACCTCTTCACGCCCTAGGGAGCGGTTTTCATCATCGGCGGAGAGATAACTTCAACCCGCCTTTTTCTTTGTCTAAAAGCGTTAGACCTGCGCTAAAAGCAGTGCTATTTGTCCCCATCGCCACTACCTAAATCTGGCGCGGCTTTAATCCATCCCCGGGTTCGAAATGCGCCCATCAATTGCAGACGTCTCGTTTACTGGTACAATAATGCCATGTCTGAAAAATTGCCTAGTTCAGAATTTACTCAACAAGAAGAAGAACTTATTAGGAAACTCCGCGAGCAAGGAGCGGAGCATCCCGAAACCAGGAAGTTGCTGGAGGATTGGATTATCGAACAGGAGGCAGTTGCCAATCAAAAGAACACTCCCCGGGCCAGTATTGAGCTTAATTTGAAGCGGGCACAACTCTACCGAGCGGCAGGATATATCGATGAGGCGCGGGAGAATTTAGAAGCGGTCCGCCGCCAAGCAACGCAGGAAGAAGAAAACGATCTACTTCAAGTAGCAGAATCCTTGATGGATCAGATTGAGGCAGAAATCGATGTAGCCATCGAGGGCTTGTTGAAAAAATTGGACAGTTATTATGTAGAACTTTATAATCGGCTTAGTCCCGAGCTGCAAGAGCAATGGTATTGGATCGGCATGGGAGCAAGGATAGACAAAGATGGACAAGCAGCCAAGGCCTACCTCGAAGAATTTATTAAAGTTTTGGAAGCAAAAGTTAGGGACGAATGATGTGCGTTGTTGCGCGTAGCTGAATAGGAAAGGCGCCACTTTCGGCAGATCGGCCGAGATGCCCGCTTCGCCAAAGCTTTAGCGAGGCGAGCAAGATCACTCCTCCTGTAGCGGTTCGACCGTCCTAAGCTCACCGTCGAAGGAGAGCGGAGCGAATCTGGTACTCGCAAAACGAAAACCGAGCTTACCCGCGTCCCTTCGCTACCCAATTTTTCTTCTATCCAACTCGGAGCGAGTCTTAGTTTTTTGAGAAGCTATCGGATTCTATCTTATTACCTCCAGAACGAGTTTTGATTTTCTGAGGAGCTTTCGGAGGCGCCAAAAGCTCGGCTTTCGCGAAGCGAATTTTGGCGCCGAGAAGCAGGCGCAATTTGACCGCTGGAGTCAAATTGACGCCGGTCATCAGAAAATCAAAAGGAGTTCAAATCCATCCTCTCTTCTTGAATATCGCCACGAGTATGGACATTGCTACCGCCATCGTGCCCAAAACTATCCAAAAGCCGTATTGCTGGTCGGTAAGCGGCGTGCCGTGTAGGTTCATGTCGAATATCGCAGCGATAAGAACGAAAGGGAAGGTTAAGAAAGAAAGAATGGTAAAGGTCCGCATCACCTCGGTCGTTCTTATATTCATTAACTGATTGTTCGTGTCTTCGAAGTCAGAAATGGCTTCGCGATAATCGTCGAGCTGGTTTACGATCCGCAGATGTTCGCCGACAAGGTCGTTCAAGTAAGGCCTGTCTTCTTCGGAACCGAAATGGACGCCGCGGTTAAGCAGGGAATGCAATATCGGCCCTTGGTGCTTGACGATTATCCTGTACTCGGAAACATCCCTTTTGAGCCGGGATATTTTTTCGAGAACTTCTTTTTCCCGGTCTTTGAAAAGCTCCTGACCGACGGCCTCTGTTTTTTCCGCGATATGACGCAGTTGGCGCTCTTGGAAATTGAGCAGGGCCATCACGAGTTCATAGGCGAGCAGTATCGAACTCCCCACTTTTTTTGTTCCGCCCGACATTTCGAAATTCCTTAAGGCCTCAATTTCTTCGTAGTGAACGGTGATTACCGCATTTTTTGTGACGACGAAATCTATTTCCGTGCGCCAAGAGGTTTCTTCGATCGGATCGTAGAGAGGAAAATAATAGATGAAATAAATATAATTTTTGAAAACTTCGACGTGCGCGCGGGCGGACGGACTGCGAAGCTCATCGAGTGTTACCGGGTGTATCTTGAATTTCTTGCCGAACGCCTTAATGTCTTTATCGCTCGGGCGCAGAAGGTCGAGCCATTGGATGTTTGCCATGTCTTTATTATACCGAATCAGCAAGAAAAATCCGCCGAGCCGAAGCTTGGCGGAGAGAACTATGTCTGTAACTTCATATACAAGGCGAATGCATAAATTAGCGCGGCGCATCCTGCAAGAAAGAGCAGAACAACGGCAATCGTTGGTAAAGCCCTTTTCACACCAAAGTATCTTTTTTGATCAATTTTGCCGACGAGCCAACCGGCGAATCCGCCCCACGAGAAAACTGCGGCAAAATAGACAAGAAGAGCAGTCGGCGCTTTGACAATGGGCATTGGCAGTAAAGAAACCAGCCACATCAGCCCGATTACCGCGGCGATGATGAGAAGTTCAATCAGCATTGCAGCTCCCGTCTTTGCCCGAAAGAACATCTTTTGCTCTTCGGTAGGCCAGTTCGTGAATTTGATCGAATTTTCTTTCCAGCAGTTTTTCAAGCACCGAATTCACTAGTTCATTACCGACGATTTCGGTCGCTCCGACCGTCGCCTCGCATTCATAGACCACTCGCATCGCACCACTTGCGTTTCCATAAACCAGGTGATGTTTTTTGATCAGGTGCACGATCTCGTGTGCCATGACATATTTTTGCTCGCCGATTTCGGCCGGAAAAAATTCAGGACAAAAAACGATCGAGCCGTCATTTTCTACAAAAGCCACCACTGCGAAACAGTCCGAGTAGATCTGCTCGCTTGGAGACTCAATTTTACTTATGGCGAGAAGCTTGGGTCGCTGTTCTGCCACAACAACTCCTTTTTCTTCTGCCGATTTCCAAACCGAATCGAAAATGCCTAAAATGCGCCTTTCACGCTTATATGATTCTTCATCTTGTGCGCTTAGAGCAAGAGGGATACAAAGCGAAAAGACGAGAAAAGCAGTCATCGCTACCGACTTCAGCCGATATTTCATTGTGAACTCTCCTTAAATGCTGGCTGTATTATAACCGGTAGCGAGGAAAAAGTCAATTTTTGTCCAGCTGCGAAAATGAATGCCCCTGCCGTTCGGTTGGCAGGGGATAAAAAATTAATTCTCTTCCGGTTTGACGCGCTCGATAGTTACAACTCTTTCTGCGTTATTTTCTTTTACGATTACGAAGCGCCATCCGCACAAGCTCACAAAGTAGCTTGTTTCGACAAAACCGTGTTTGATGATCCTTTTCACATGGTGCCCGTTGGATTTTTCCTCGCGGCTCGCGGCAAGGATATTTCGCGCCAGGACTGCGGGACGCGTGAGAAGTTCGGAGGGGATTTCGACAAGCGGAGTATTGCGGTAAGTATTTTTGAGGGACCGCTCAACAAATTGCGTGAGCGCATGAGTCGTAAAGTAGATCTTCTCGGCATTCGAACAGAGGGCTTTTGTGTTTTTAAGCCATCTATTTCTCGCGCGTTCAAGCTTCTCCTGTTCCTTCGAAACTTTCTCGCCGGACACGGTCAAACCTCCTTTTTTGGCTACCGCCGTAAAAGAGGCGGTTGCTACGCGTATACTAGCATAAAAAGCAGAGGGTTGTCAAAATTTTCACCGAACAAAAACCCGCCAGAGGTCCGAAGACGTGGCGGGCGCTAACGGGTCATTACCACAATAGTGACAAAGATAAGCGAGCTGTTTTCAAGCGAAAGCAGGGACTCCTCGATGATCCTGCAAGTGTTTTTGGCTCTGCCATAAGCGATGACATACTCGGCCTCGCCCATCAGCAACTTCTTCGCGAACTCTTCTACAAAAAAAGCGTTTGCGAGAGCAGCTAGAAGGAAGAGCCACCAGCCAGAAATCATTAGCCATGTTGCCGGTTCGTGCGGTTGGAGATATTGCTTCATTTGGGGATAGAACGACAAAACATCTGCCGCAATGCTCCCCAAAAGAAGAATCCGAGGATTCCACTTCTTGGTCATCGTGCCGACAGCAACGAACAGTGCGAGTGTTCCGATGATGCCGTAGATCACGATTGTTTCGGCCGGACCAAGATTAAACGTGTAACCCCCGATCGCGAGAGAAAAGATCACAAGCGATCCATTTCCAAGCGTCCATCCTAGAGGCATTCTCCATCCGGCAAATCCTTGCTTGAAAGATCCGAAGACCATCATCAAGGCCAAAATAAGCCAGATGCTGTAACACGCAATGTTGAGTTCTTTCTGGTGGAGCCAGCCACCAATCGCGAGGGGAATGTAAGCCCCAACACTTATGGCGAAAACTGCCCAACTCCAAACTTCGGCGTTCGTTCGGGGCATATACCCCTCCTTTGGATTGATTTTTCGGCGACGAATGCCACCGATGCTGTCTGCATTATAGCATACTTTTTATAAATCTGTCAAGTATTAGCACTCGCTTGACATGATTGCTAATCGGAATATAATCCAATAGTAGAAACTGCGAAGGCCTTTCGGCCAAGTAAATATCGCAGTTTCACTACTGGACTTCGTTACCAAAATGCTTACAAATAGAACATCTCGCATATTGGAAGCCGCCATTCAAAGTTTCATAAACACAGGCGAGCCGGTAAGTTCCGGCTGGCTTTTCCGCGAACACGATTTTGGCATCAGGCCGGCAATGATACGGCACGAATTGGAGCTTTTGTCGGACGCGGGATACCTTGAACAACCGCACCACTCGTCGGGCAGGGTGCCCACCGATCTTGGATACGAATTTTTCGCTAACCACTTTATCGGAGCGAACGAAGCGAGGGTGTCTGTCGGGAAATTAGTGCGCCTTCTCGAGAAAAGCGCGTTCTCGGAATTTTTTGGAGAAATTTCCGAAGATCTCGGACTCGCCGGCGCCGCGAAGGCAGAAAAAAATACATATAAGGGTGGAATCGAAAATCTTGTCGGGAATTTCGACTGGGAAACGCCGCAAGAGATCAAATCAGTTGTGCTCGATTTTTCGGCGCTGGAGGAGAAAATGGCGAAACTCGCGAACAGTTTCTTTTCCGGTGACGAACCGAGAATTTTCGTGGGCAAGAAAAGCCCGGTTACGAAAAGCGAATGCCTTTCCGTGATATTTGGCGGATATGAATCGGGAAATAAAAAGGTGTCTATTGTAGCAATTGGACCCAAACGGATGGACTATAAAAAAGCGATAAATATGTTCAAGGGGCTGAGCAGAAAATAATCATTATGGATAACGAAAATAAAAATAATCAGCAAGAACCCGCAGGGGGCGAGCTCGAAAAGAAGCTTGCCGACTGCGAGGCGAAACGAGATGAATATCTCGCCGGCTGGCAAAGAGCGAAAGCGGACTTCATCAATTATAAGAAAGACGAGATCCGGCGCCTTGAAGAGATCGCCAAATACGGCAGTGAAGATCTGATGCTGGGCCTTGTCGCGGTTTTGAATAGCTTCGACCTCGGCCTGCGCGCCATGGAAAAACAAGGGTCTGTGGAGAAAGGGGTCTATATGATAAAGTCCCAGCTCGAGGATTTGCTCCGCCAACGGGGGATGGAGCGGATCAGCGTGAAACCGGGCGACAAGTTCGACCCGAGTGTGGCGGAAGCGATAGCCGAACTTGAATCAGACAGGCCGGAAGGAACAATAATCGAAGAAATTGAGTCCGGCTGGCGGCTACATGATAAAATATTAAGACCGGTAAGAGTGAAGGTGTCGAAGGGTTCGACACCAAAATCCTAAGCACTAAATTCTAAATACTAAACAATCTCAAAATCCCAATGACCCAATTTAGAAGTCATCCCGAGCCCTTCGAGTCATTCTGAACGAAGTGAAGAATCTCAGGGTAAACTCCGCGAAGGATCTCTGGAGATTCTTCGGGCTTAGCCCTCAGAATGACCCAGTATGTCACGTTTTGAGATTTGAGTTTTGGATTTGTTTAGAGTTTAGAGATTAGAATTTAGAGTTTTACAAAGCGCCATTAAATAATTTTTAAAAAATAATATGAGTAAAATTCTTGGTATAGACCTAGGCACAACCAACTCGGCGATGGCGGTCGTAGAAGGCGGCGAGCCGCGCATTCTTGAAAATGCCGAAGGCAACCGCACGACGCCGTCCGTAGTCGCTTTAAGCAAGTCGAACGAGCGCTTGTCTGGCCTTTTGGCAAAGCGGCAAGCGATAACCAATCCAAAAAACACGATATCTTCCGTAAAGCGCTTGATCGGCCGCAAATGGAACGACCCCGAGGTTCAGCAAGACAAAGCTTGGCTGTCTTACGAGATTAAGGAAGGCGCGCATGGCGGAGTGGACGTTAAAATTGGCAGCCCTTCGACAAGCTCAGGACAGGCCGAGTGGCAGACGCCGGAGCAAATTTCGGCGATGATACTTGGCAAATTAAAAACTGACGCCGAGGCGCGCCTTGGAGGAAAGATCGAAGAAGCGGTGATAACCGTTCCGGCCTACTTCGACGACTCGCAAAGGCAGGCAACGAAAAATGCCGGCGAGATCGCGGGGCTCAAAGTGCGGAGGATAATCAACGAACCGACCGCGGCGGCGCTTGCGTATGGCATGAACAAGAAAAAGAGCGAAAAAATAGTCGTCTACGACTTCGGTGGCGGCACTTTCGACATCTCCGTTTTGGAGGTAGGGGACGACACCGTGGAAGTGAAGGCCACCGGAGGCGATATGCACCTCGGCGGCGACGACCTCGACAGGCGCATTCAGGAATATCTCGTGACAGAGTACAGAAAACAGGAAGGGATAGACATCTCGAAAGATCCGTTGGCTCTCCAACGGCTTAAGGAAGGAGTGGAAAGGGCGAAGCATGAACTTTCGACCGCGCTCGAAGCAGAAGTCAATTTGCCATACATAACTTCAGACGCTTCCGGTCCGCGGCATTTTTTGATGAAACTGACGCGCGCCAAGCTCGAAAGCTTGGTTCAGGACCTTGTCGACAAGTCGATCAAGTTGACGCAGGAAACTGTGACTGCGGGAGCGCCGCGCGGCGCCGGCTTTAAGCTCTCGGAAATAAATGAGGTGGTCATGGTCGGCGGGCAGACAAGAATGCCGGCTGTAGTTGAAGCCGTCAAAAAACTTTTCGGCAAGGATCCGCACCTCGGCATCAACCCCGATGAAGTCGTGGCGCTGGGCGCGGCGATACAAGCCGGAATTCTGCAGGGAGATGTTAAAGACATCCTGCTCTTGGACGTCACGCCACTTACTTTGAGCATCGAAACCTTGGGGAGTGTGGCAACGCCGATGATACAAAAAAATACGACTGTCCCGACCTCAAAAACGCAGACATTCTCCACTGCGGCGGATAACCAAACTTCCGTGGAAGTGCATGTTCTCCAGGGCGAACGGCCGATGGCGGCTGATAACAAAACACTGGCGCGATTCATTTTGGACGGCATACCGCCTTCGCCCCGCGGCTTACCGCAGATCGAGGTTACGTTCGACATAGACGCGAACGGCATTCTGAACGTTGCGGCGAAAGACAAGGCCTCCGGCAAATCGCAGTCGGTTAAGATCGAGGCCTCAACAAGCTTGTCCAAAGACGAGATCGAGCGCCTTAAGCGTGATGCCGCCGAGCACGCCGCGGAAGACGCGCGCAAGCGTGAGCTTGCGGACTCGCGCAATCAGGCAGAATCGCTTGTTTACATGGCGGAAAAATCTCTCAAGGACGCCGGCGACAAAGTTCCGGAAGATGTTAAATTAGCGATCAACTCGAAAATCGAAGAACTTAAGAAAGTAAAAGACGGGGATGATGTTTCCGCGATAAAATCGGCAATTCAAGCGCTCTCGGTCGAAATTCAGAAGATCGGGCAGACAATGTATAATAAGAAAGAAGGAGAAAGTGAACCGGGTGAGAACAAACCGCAATAGTGAATCAAATCTTTAACAAAATCACAAATCCCAAATTACAAATCACAAACAAATTCAAAATATCAAAATTCTAAATTCAAAATATTTGGGATTGGAATTTGGAAATTGTTTGTCGTTTGGCGCTTGTCATTTGGAATTTATCCTATGGATCAACGCATATCTCCACAGAACCTGATAAAACAAGTTAGCCCGCAGGCGGTTCAACTCCAGCCAAAATTCTATAAACAGCTTGTTTTCGATTTTTTTTCCGTTGCCGCCGCGGGCGTTCTCGGATATTTATACCGTGAATATTTAAGCGGCGGGCTTTCGCTTGTCACGCTTCTTGGCGGACTCGCGCTTTTCGCGATCATCTCGACACTGCAAGTTTTTTTTACCAAAGACCTTCGCAGGAGGTTGTTCGTGATGATACTGGAGACGATTGCGATCCTCTTGTCTTTTTGGGGACATAATTGGAAATTACTCGGCACGGCGGCTCTTGTTCTCCTCGTTTTTCGTTTTTGGGGAGAAATCCTCGGCAAAAGAGAGCTTGAGAGCTCGCTTGAGATAAGATTTTTTACGACAGCGCGTCCGGTACTGAGCAAATTCACAACCGCCCTGATCGTCGCCTTCATAGTTTTATACGTTCCATTCTGGAGCCCGGAGAAAGTTTTCGTTTCGCAGGGAACATTCGACGGTTTCGTCAATTGGTTTTCGAATGTTGTCGGTGGATTTTATCCGAGTATTCGATTGAATACTACTTTTGGTGAATTTGTTAACGGTCTTGCGAAAAGTCAGCTCCAGAGCGAATCTGCGTTTACGTCGCTTTCTCCGGGAGCGCAAGAACAGGCGCTCAATCAAACTGCTTCTCAGGTTGCGGCAAGTTTAAGCAAGGGCTTAGGCATTGAAGTAGACCTTAATGCTCCGGTCTCTGGCACATTTTACCAATACATCATTAATCTTTTGCGGGACTGGCACGCGCGTTTCGGAAACGCATTCGTGGCGGCTTGGGCGATCTCCATATTCTTCGTATTCCGCGGCTTCGGCGCGATCTTTTACTGGTTAGCGGGAATTTTTGCATTCATTATTTATCAAATACTGCTTGCCTCGGGATTCATCCATGTCATCGGTGAAACGCGCACGCACGAAGTGATCGACTGGTAAGGGCTTGGCCTAAGAGCGCAAGTGAGAAGCGTAGCGCGATTAGTCGCCAAACCTTACCCCCTCACTCGAAATGAAAACTTTATCAATCAAAATAAATCAGTGTCAAACAAGTCAGCAATTGTGTCTTGGTGCGATGACAATCATTGTTATTTCGAGTGAGGGGGTGCTCAATTTTCCAGCCGTTCGGGCTGCGTTATAAATCACTTGCCCTCTCGGGCAAAATTGGCATGGACTACTATCAAATTCTCGGCGTCAATAAGGCCGCAACGGAAGAGGAGATCAAAAAGGCTTACCGCAAACTTGCCCACGAATATCATCCCGACAAAAAAGGCGGAGATGAAAAGAAATTTAAAGAAATAAACGAGGCCTATCAGGTGCTCTCGGACAAAGCGAAGAGATCTACTTACGACCGTTTTGGCACGGCGGAGCCGTTTGGCGGCGGACGGGGGCCTTTTGGCTCGCCTCGCTCGCGCCACGGCGAAGCGGGCGGCGGGCAGGGTTTCAGTGGCTTTGATTGGGGCGGCTCGCCATTCGGTGCAAATCCCTTCGACGGCTCTCAGGGCAGGCAAGGTTTTGATTTTGAGTTCGGCGGCGGTGATGGCTTCCGCGACATCGGCGACCTAGGCGATCTATTCGAAAGCATTTTCGAAGGCATGGGCGTGCGCCCCAAGCGGCGCACATATGAGCGCGGCGCCGATCTCGAAATGACCGAGGAAATTTCTCTTGAAGATGTTTTTCATGGCACGACTCGCAACATCAAGTTCGCAACGCGCGTTCGCTGTGAGACATGCAAAGGGCAGGGCGCGGACCAGGCGGCTGGGTTTGTGAACTGCTCGGTTTGCGGCGGCCAGGGCGAGATTCGCGAACAGAGAAAAACATTTTTTGGAAATTTTTCGCAAGTCAAAACTTGCAGCAAATGCCACGGCACGGGGCAAATCCCGAACAAGTCCTGCGGCAAGTGCAATGGAGCGGGCAGGGTTACATCCGAACGTGAGATAAAGCTTGAAATTTTGCCGGGGGTGGAAGACGGACAACTCATAAAGATCGTGGGCGCTGGAGAAGCAGGGGAGCGTGGCGCCGCAGGAGGAGACCTTTATGTACGCATCAAAGTTAAATCGCACCATGTTTTTGAGCGGCTCGGAGCGGACTTGATCGTAAAATACGAGCTCAAAGTCCTTGACTTATTGCTCGGCAAAAAAGTTGAAGTGCTGACGATAGGCGGAGGCAAGGCGAGCGTGGAAATCCCAGCTCACTTCAACCTTAAGGAAAACTTGCGCATTCCGGGCGAGGGGATGCCGCGCTTCGGTTCGCACACCCGCGGAGACCTCTTGGTGAATTTCATCATCAAAGCTCCGAGGAAAGCGAGCGGGAAAGCGAAGAAGGCGCTGGAGGATTTAGAAGAAAGCGGCTAGCTCGTCCTTTCTCCGAAACTTCACTGTTTTTCGATAGCGTTGCCCTATATTTAAATATAGGGCAACGCATGTGATCGACTTTATGTCATCCCAGCAAAATCGGGAATCTAGAGGATCGTAAATATAATCAACATACTGGATTCTGGATAAGTCCGGATTGACATTTGGGCGCATTTGACAAAAAACTGCCGTTTATGCTATCATGTAGGCAGGTGTTTAACGTTCAAGACGGGCGCAAAAACGCCCTAAGGGGGATAAGATGGGCTGGATTTTCTTTTTTCTCGGAGGAACCTTGACTGGGGTTGGAATGGGCGCTCACAGAGAAGCCGAAAACAAAAGTGGCACCGGTTGGTTTGCCCTCGCGGTCCTTTCCTGTTTGTTTCTGGCTGGATTTATCAGTTACCGTGCGGACATCATCTATCGCGGTGACTTAACGGATTTTTCTCCAGGCAACTATGCCGTTGCTTGCCAGCACCAAAGCAGAGTGCTTCTGGTACGGACTGACGTTCTGACAACGGCAGTTCTGGTCCCGGCGAAGCAGTTCAAAGCAAAAGAGGATGCCATCCCACAATGCCGTGAGTTCTATGTCGGCGTTTTCACCGAGAAGGGTACTTCTGGGGAGTATACCTTTCTCAAGGCGAAACCGCTGCCACCGACGGAAAAAGCGACGGATCGAGATGAAAGTAAGCCAACCCTAACCCCGGAAAACGAAGGGTTGAAAGATTGATCTTTTGGGCTGCTCCAACGAGCAGCCCTTCCACTTTTCATTTGTGCCCCGGCTAGGATTTGAACCTAGGACCATCTCCTTAAAAGGGAGCTGCTCTACCAAGCTGAGCTACCGGGGCGTATTCTTCATATTATTAAAATTTCCAAAAATTTCAACCACTCGGAAGAGTGGTTGATTTGTTAGAAATTAATCGCAAGCCGTATCATTATTGCATTGAAGTCCTGATTTCTGCGGTGGGTGCCGCCGTCCGAGTAGTGACGAAAACCACCAGAAAGTTCCCATGTACGGGATGATTTTTCGCTTAGCCGCCGTTCGATGCCGAAACGCCCGAGAAGCGAGAATTGTAACCTGCCGGAAACTTCGACGCGGTCGCGATGGCCAACATTGTTAATGCCGGGACCCAAGTCCGCGAAGAAACGATTTCGTCCGGATGGGCGAAAGTGGATCCGCAAAGGCAGTTCAAAACCGACAATCGTTTCTCTGGGTGAGATGAGTGTCCCGAAAGTCGCTTGCGGAGATACGGATATGTTCTGGATAAAGCGATTCTTGGGTGGCGTATAGAAAGGGATGACAACCTGGAAACTTCCCAAAAAGATATCAGGATTCGGCCGCTGGCTTTGGGTCAAAACGATCCTTCTCCCGTACTCCATGCCGAAGCCGTAGGTGATCTTCTTGTTCCAAGAATCGGCATTGACAACATTTTCCTCGGCCGAGGCAATTGCCGGCAAGAAGACGAGCAAAGCAAACAACCCAGCAAAAAACGCGGTCTTTTTCACTTTTAAACTCCGTCAAACTCTGTTTAGGACTATAACACATCACAGTGCGCTTGCGCTTCATAGATTAATTTTGTTAAAATCGTTAGTAATTGAATTACAATGCGCAAGAATCCAGGTGCGTTTTTAGGAATAATCATCTTACTTGCCGTCCTCGCCGGCTTCTTTGTCTATCCCGGATATTTAGGCGATAAATCGCGACCGTGGAAACTCGGACTTGATCTTGAGGGCGGAAGCCACTTGGTTTATGAAATAGACCTATCGGCCGTCGCCGCCGCGGACCGTGATTCTGTTTTGGACGGCGTGCGCGACGTAATTGAGCGGCGCGTGAACTTGTTCGGGGTAGGGGAGCCGCAGGTTTTTTTGGCGAAAGGCGGGAGCGAACGCCCCGAACTCATCGTCGAGATAGCGAGCGAGAAAGACCTAAGCCAAGCGATACAGCTTATCGGCGAAACGCCGTTCCTCGACTTCCGCGAAACGGAAGAAACGGAAAATGGTCTTTCCTATATTCCGACGAACCTTACTGGCAGATACGTAACTGGAGCGCAGGTCATCCTCGATCCGACAACGAACCAACCGCAGGTTTCGCTTGCTTTCAATGACACCGGCGCGGGAATGTTCGAACAGCTCACGGAACGCAATGTCGGAAAACCAGTGGCAATTTTCCTCGACGGAGTTCTCATTTCCCAGCCGGTCGTTCAGCAGGTAATTACGGGGGGGCAGGCGGTAATCACAGGAAGGTTCACCTTCGATGAAGCCAAACTTCTTGTCGACCGCTTCAATGCCGGCGCACTGCCCGCGCCGATCACGCTTATAAACCAGCAAACGGTAAGCGCGAGTTTGGGCGGCAACTCCTTGAGTAAAGTTCTTTTTGCCGGCGCCATCGGCACGGCGCTTGTTGCGCTTTTCATGCTCATCTATTACAGAAAATTCGGCCTTTTTGCCTCGCTCGCGCTCGTAATCTACATCGCTTTCACTCTCGCCATCTTCAAGCTCATTCCGATAACGATGACCTTGGCCGGTATCGCAGGATTCGTGCTTACGATCGGCATGGCCGTTGACGCGAATATTCTTATATTCGAGCGCATGAAAGAAGAATTGAAAAGGGGGCTTTCGAAAGCGTCTGCTGTCCAAGAGGGTTTTCATCGCGCATGGCCATCGATAAGAGATTCCAATACTTCCACCATAATTTCCGCCGTCATTCTTTATTATCTAACTTCAAGCTTCGTTAAGGGGTTTGCCGTAGCGCTTTTGATAGGCACACTCGTGAGTATGTTCAGCGCGATAACGACAACACGATTGTTCTTGATGGTTTTCAATCGCGACACTAAAACCCTAAAACCTAAACCCTAAACCCTACTTTTTCCATGCTAAATATCATCGGCCACAAAAAAATATACTTAACCGTTTCTTTTACAGTTGTCGGA
>JBBUGM010000016.1:0-8422 GCA_038077975.1 Patescibacteria group bacterium | reverse complement strand
GAATGCTGCGACGGTATTGCGTTCCAAGCTCTCCGTCTCCGCGACCCCGCTCGGACAATCATCAGATAGGTCAAAGAGTTCGGTTGACAACTTGGCGACTCTGAACTTTGTGGCGGATTCCGCAGGCGCGGTAAAAATTAACAGCGTAACAATCACCTACAGCGGTTCCGCGCCGTCTTCGAGCTTCTTCAACCCCGCGGCCGGAACGGTTACGTTATACGATTCTGCGAATGGTACGACCTACAACCCGACAGGAACTTCAAACACGACTTCTACGGGCACGATTACCGTGGCGGCAACAGGAACAGTGGCAGGAACATATGGGGTTGTCGTAAACGGGTTTACCGTAACTACTCCATCCGAGCCGACCAGCACAACGGCTACCCAGATTGCTACCGACATCACAACAGCCATAAATGCATCAAGTTCCGTGCTTAAAGTGACGGCTACTTCTACGACCAACGTGGTCACGGTGACTGCGACCGTATCCGGCGCGGCCGGAAGCATAACCCTTGCGGCAGGAACGGTTCCTACCGGCGCTTCGCTTACGTTTGCAACAACAGCCGGCACGGACGGTACTGGCTTGGCTTATGATCTTTCCGGCTACACCGTTTCTGCCGGCACGACTAAATCGTTCACTCTGCGCATCAACTCAAACACAAATATGAAAGCCAGCGCGAGCGGTGTTTCACAGACTCTCTCCGCTACGATTTCCGCCGCGGGCAATGTAACTTGGAGCGACGCCATTGATTCCGCCGCTTCATCCGGTTTGAACCTGGAGACGGTCGCTATCCCGATCCAGATCCAGTCCGTCTCGTACGCTCAGGGTACGTAAACTTTTCTCTTGACTTGAGGACTAGAGAAAAAACCAAACACCGCCCCTTCGGGGGCGGTTTTGGTTTCAATTTCTAATTAACCTAATTTCTAATTGACCTAATCAAAAACCAATGGCAAAATGTCTAAATGGCGGACGATCAAAAATTAAAGAAATATGACTTGGAGAGTAGGACGGCGAAGTTTGGGGAAGACATTATTTTATTTGCCAAGAAGGTTCCGAGAAACATTGTTACGATTCCTTTAGTGGGCCAGTTGGTAAATGCTGGCACTAGCGTTGGAGCAAATTACTGTGAGGCAGACGACGCTGAATCGAAAAAGGATTTTAAGCATAAGATTGGAATTTGCAAGAAGGAAGCACGAGAAACGAAACATTGGTTAAGGATGATTGCGGTTGCTTGTCCGGAATTAAAAGAAGAAGCGCGCCGTTTGTGGCAGGAAGCAAAAGAGCTTAATCTGATTTTCAACGCGATCAGCAAGAAGGTTTAATCGGGCAATTTAATTTATTGGGATTTGATTAGAAATTAGGTCAATTAGAGCAATTAGAAATTTATTTCATGTCCTCCAAAACCCTTCTCAAAATTATCATCGGCCTGATTTTCGCCGTCGTCGTCGCGGTTCCTTTGTTCTACATCAAGCCGAGCATCTACCCCTTTGTTTTCGACAAGACGCTTTTCTTCCAGTCACTTGTTGAGGTTTTGTTCGCACTCTGGCTGGCGCTCACGATAAGCCGCATAGGACTTATGGGTCTTATAGGACGCATAAGACATATAAGTCCCATAATGCTGGCCTTAGCCGGTTTCATTGCCGCTTTATTGATCACCTCCTTCACGGGAATTGACCAATGGCGTAGCTTCTTTTCCACTTACGAGCGTGCCTTCGGGGTGTTTGCCATCATGCACATGGCCGCGTTTGCAGTTGTTTTGTCGTCCTTATGGAAAGAGATCCCTTGGCGGAAGGTTTTTGCCGCATCGATCGCAACTTCGGTTGTCGTCGGAGTATTGGCCATTTTTGAGTTTTATTACAGCAATAATTTGCTCTTGGACCAGCCCGGAGGCAGGGCCGGCTCCACTTTCGGCAACCCGTCTTTTCTTGCAGGATATCTTTCGTGGAATATTTTTCTGGCTTTATATTTTTTGTTGGCCCGCTATGGGTCATTCCCGCGTTCATCTGTCATTCCCGCGCAAGCGGGAATCCAGACCCAATCAGTCCCAGTCATCGACCGCGACCGCGACCGAGAACTGGATTCTCGGGTCAAGCCCGAGAATGACAGAAAAAGCTTTTTGATGAGATTCCTTCTCTCCGTGCCCTGGCTGACCTTCGCGATACTTCTTCAGGTTTTCGTTCTTGTATTTGTAACGCAAACGCGCGGAAATATTTTGGGATTGGTCGTCGGCGTTTTTGTTTTATTGATTTTATTCGTCATACATCCGCCCACGGGCGGATCGCGGACTTACGCAGACCAGACGCCGACTAACGCGGACAAGCGGCAGCCGATTACAACCAATTACGATAAATTACCATCAATTACCGCTCGTCTTTTCAGTTCCCGCCTAATATACATCGTCATTTTAGTTTTAGTCATAGGAGCAGGGTTAGGTTTTTGGTTCACGCGCGGAAGTGCAATTTGGGAGAATATCCCCGGCATAGAGCGCTTTAGGAGCGTTTCTTTGTCTTCCGAAGGCCTCCAGCCGCGTTTTATCGCCGCGCGCGCGGCGTGGACTGGATTTCTCGAGCGGCCGATTTTCGGCTGGGGTCCGGAAAATTTCAATGTCGTTTTCAACAAAAACTACGATCCAAAAGCGCTCCGCGCGAACTACCAGGAAACTCGTTTCGACAAGCCGCACAATTTCGTGCTCGAAGACATGGCGACAGGCGGGATTTTGCTTATACTTGCCCGCCTGGCGTTCTTTGTCGCCTTCATTTCTGCGTTATGGCGGTTAAAGGATAAATTATTCGGGCAGATAACGATCGCGGCATTCGCAAGCTATTTCGTCGGCAATCTTTTTCTTTTCGACACTATCGGTTCGACGTTACTGCTTTTTGTTCTCATGGGTTTTGTAGACGGCTTAAATGCAGAGGAAAGAGGAAAGAGGAAAGAGGAAAGAACGTCATTGCGAGCGACCGAAGGGAGCGCGGCAATCCAGAATGATATCGAGATTGCTTCGCCTTCGGCTCGCAATGACAATTCCGTTCCGCAATCTTCTTTCGCCATTGCATTGGGTATTTCGTTCATTTTCGCCTATGTTTTCAACCTCAGCACGATGCGCGCTTCCTACTATCACTTCCACGCTTTTTACGACGTGGCGAGGGGAATAGATACCGAGAGGAGCCGGTTGCAAAAAGGAATTGATGAATTCAAGCACGCCCTAGAAATTTGGCATCCGTATCGGTGGAATTTTGCTCGCGACTACGCCGCGGTGATGGCGCAGACGTATTTTTACAATCCACAGGTCATTCCGAAGGAAGCCGTTTTGGATGCGATCGGAGAGATGGAGAAAGTGGCTCGTGAGCACCCCGATGATGCATATAACCACTACGCCTTAGTTGATATGTACAACCAAATCTCGGATATCAACCTTGCGAGATTCTTGCCTGCGGCCGAGCAGGAAGGGGCAATTGCCCTGAAGCTAAGTCCCAACCGTCAACAAGTGTATTTCTCGCTCGCCAAGACAAAAACGCTTGAAGGAGATTATCCGGCGGCAATAGGGCTTGCAAAATACGCGCTGTCGCTCGACGACAGGGTTGCCGATTCGCACTTCTACTATGGGCTATTAGTCCTTGCGCACGGGAATATCGAAATCGGCTACGCGGAGCTTAAAGAGGCGATCCGCATGGGACGCAAATGGAAGAACTTTTACGAACCTCTTACGATAGGCAACCTACTTGCCGATGCCGGGCGCATCGAGGACGCGACCGAACTTTACGCCGTTGCCGTTTTGATGTCCGAAGGCGCGGAACAGCTTGAAGCGAAGACAAAGCTTGGCCTGGCCTTCTATGTTGCCGGCAAGCTCAAAGAAGCGAGAGAAGAATTGCAGTATGTCGCGGACAGATTCGAATTCAAGAGCAGTGAAACATTCGGCGATCTGCAACCGATCTTGGATGAGCTGGGTGTCGCTTACTGATGGAAGCGACACACCAATAGCCACGAATATTAACACGAAGCACCACGAATGTATTTAGTGGCGGCTCATTGGGCATCAACGACATTCGGTGTATAATGTTTATATAGTAATTTTTTCGCAAAAAGGTCGTTGCGCTATACTAGCGCACACTAATAATCACGAATACAAACACGAAGCACCACGAATATATTAGCGCTTATTCGTTCCGTATTAGTGGTACTTAGTGTGTTTGCGAAGCAAACAATGAATAAAGCAGGATTTGTTGATGCAGTGCAGGCGGCGGCCGGATATGGGACACGGGCCGAAGCCGAGCGATCGGTTGAGGCGGTCTTGGACACGATCACGAAAAGTTTGAGCCGAGGCGAAGAGGTCGCCATTTCCGGATTTGGCATATTTCTCGTGCAAAAGCGCGCCGCGCGCATGGGACGCAACCCGAAGACGGGGGAGTCGATCCAGATCGCGGCTTCGGTAAAACCGAAGTTCAGACCGGGAAAACTTTTGAAAGAAGCAGTAGCATAAAAAACAAAAACAGCTCCGCGGAGCTGTTTTTGTTTTCCTATTGAGCTATTGCTTCATTTATCTTTTCCGCGAGCGACAGTATTTTTTCGTATGTTTGGGCAAGCGATTCGAGGAAAATCTTCCCTGCTTCTGCAGCTTCATCTGCTTTGCCGTAAGCCCTTAAAATTTCGATGACGCGCTGGTTGTAAGATGTCGTTCGCTGAAATTCCGCCTCCGCGTCTTTGAGCCCATTTCTCACTTCTTCGTTCAATCCCAGGCCGAAGATGTCAACCGCCCGCCTTACTTGGTTAAGGCGGTTTTTGCCGGTCTCGAAAAGTTCTTGATTGCGAGTCCAGGCGATGAATTGCGCGGCTACGCTCGCAGTCGGCTGAAAATTCCCTTCCCGCCAGGTACGCAAGTTTTTCGCGAAGTCCTTGGTGCCCTGTAGGCCGAGATTATCGATCTGCGCTTTCTGGAGCGCGTAATAATTCAGAGTTTCGGAAAACCACGAAACAAGTTGTCCCCGGAGCGCCTGAGCGTCTTCATTCGTTATTTTTATGGAATCGAAGTTGTTTCGCAAAACCAAAAGTTCATCTGTGGCGCAATCGATGACTTCATGGAGCAGGGATTTTCTTACCCGCAGTTCTTCTTTCACGCGCGACAAATAATCCAATTCAAAATTGTTTTGAATGCTCTCTATCTCGGCGAATTTCTCTGGGCTAAGAACACAGGTTGTTTCCACCGCTGCGGCCTCTTCCGCTGCCGCAGCTTGATTCGAATAAAGAACGACGAAGACGACAGCGAGTGTTAGCGCCATAAGGACGATCGGAGCTTTTCTCATAACCAAAAGTATAATCGGGAAGTAGAAATTCGACCAGTGCGCTTGATGATAGTCGAATTTTCACTTCCCGATGTAATACCGTAACAAAAAAGCGCCACTAAAAGGCGCTAAATTCCGGGCTTAATGCGCTTTATTGAGAAAGCAGGTCAAGCGCTTCTTCTATGGAGAGAACCTTGAATTCAGAATCATCGCTGGACACGCCCTCTTCTTGGCTTACGACAGAAACAGTCGATTCTCCCGCGGAACGGGCAACGGATTCGTTGTAGTTAAGGTTTGCGAGCTCTATCTGAATGTCGATAGCCTCGGCTTCGGCTTTAATGCTCGCCGGGTCGATGGCGGTTATCTGCAGTGGTTCGAAAAACTTGATGTATGAGGCGCCGCCCAAGATGACGAGTATCAAAAGTCCGGCCAAGGCAACGGACGCGCCCACTTCAAGCGTCCGCAAAATATTCTGATAAATGCCGAAGGGAATGTTGCTGCCGCCCAAAAGCTCGCGGCGCGACTTCCGCGTGAAATCTTTGTTCGGTTCGATATTTTTAAATTGTTGTAGGGTTTTGAGTAAATCCATGAATGTAATGCTAATCTGCGAATTCATTCGAATGCAACGAATAGTGCGAATTCGAACTATTAGTTGCATTAGCACGCATTAGTATATTGGTATTACGCTTGCACTAATATTTTCTTTAACTCTCTTATAGCTCTGTGTTGGAGAAGTTTTACCGCTCCTTCGGATTTCCCGAGCGAGTCGGCGACTTCTTTAATTGGCAGATCTTCGACGAAGCGCATGATAACGACGTCTTGGTATTCCGGTTTTAGTTTCTGGATCGCGAGCTGTACTTTCTCCATTTCCATTTTTCCTTCAACTCCGAAGTGCGCGATCGCCGGTGCTACGAAAAAGTCAGGTTCGGTCTCTTCAATACTCGCCTCTTTTTTGTTTGTGCGGTAGAAATCGATCACCTGGTTTCTCGCGATGCGGTAAAGCCAACTCGAGAAGGGATACCCCATGTCCTTATAGGATTTCATGCTCTCGAGGGCGGCGAGGAAGACCTGATGGGTAAGGTCCTCGGCATCCTCACGCCGGCCCACTTTGATTAGCACAAACCGATAGATTTTCGGTTGGTAATAATCGTAGAGGGAACCGAATGCCGAGGCCTTGCCCCGGATGGCCTGAGCTATTAATTTGTCTTCGCCATCTAACATATAGAACGAATTAGCGCCTATTAGGTTACCTTAATATTAGCAATAAAAAACGGGGTTATTGCCCCGCTTTTATCTTATGTTTTTTAAGGGATTTAGTCAAAAAATTTGCCCCCGATTGGTTGGATGGTAGGAGATGTCTTGAGCAGGGTACGAGAATCGAACTCGCGCCTCGACATTGGCAATGTCGTGTACTACCACTATACGAACCCTGCGATGTATCTACTTTACTAAATTTTTACTTAGTAAATCAAGCCAAACGAACACCTTTTCCTTTAATAGTCTATTCCCGCATATTATCATACATATTCCGTTGGATAGACGTTTTGATGGATGCCGTCCGCCGATGACTTGAGTTTTATAAAATTGTGTTTTCGGTATACCGATAATTTGAGACCAAAAACTAAGACAGATTTTTTCAGAAAGATCAGGATACAATATAAGGCCACAGCGTATATTCTCTTTTGGAATTTTTAAAACATCAACTAAAAATTTTGTATATAGTGAAATTATTTTCGAATTCGTATTAGTTAATCGAAAAGGATTTCCTGGTTTATTATCTCCCTCTGCCCAATAAAGCATTAAACCAGCGACAAAGAGGGGATTCCTCTTCAAGTAAGGGAAATCCCTAAAAGCTTCTTCCCGCGCTTTTTCTCTTTGCTGCGCCCATCTCGCCCTGTTGGCCTCTATAAGATTTTTTATTCTTTGCCGAGAATTTTTTGCTGCCTGAATCGTAAGAGTCGCTTTGATTTTGCGAGACACGGGGTCGCGACTTAGCCAACCGGCCAAAGTACTTTTAGGTATGCCTAGAGCTCTGCTAATTTCGTTATAACTTTTGCTTTTCTTGCGGAGTTCAACCGCTTTTTCTTTATCTCTTCTCATAGAAATCGAACCGATATAACCTCCTTTAAATTATATCATATCGGTTCAATTCTTTAGTAATTCGGCGGATTCCCGCTCGGGCCGATGATCTTGGGTTCGCCGCTCGGGCCGATAAATCCCTCCGGTACCCATTTTGGTTCCGGAGCAGCTGGTTCTACGGCGGTTGAGGTCGCGCTTTCTGGTTCGGAGGGTGTTGGCGGTGTTAGCTTGGTTTCGGTGAGCTGGATGATTATATCTAACGCGCTTGACCGTATCTCTTCTTGCAATCCAATGAACACAAGAGAGATCACAAGAACGATGAGCGCGAACGCAAGAATGAAAGAAGGCATTTATGGTGTGCGCCCGCGAGGAAGCTCACGCGCTCGCTTCGCTCGCTTTTAAAAACCCTCGGTTTTGATGGATTACATCCATCAACTGGTCCACTCGTTGAAAATAAATCTTCATGTTTATTTTCAACTCGTTGCCAGTTGTAATCCGGCCTTCGGCCTTTTTCCTACACGGAGGGGACGCTGAGTTTCCCCTCCGGCCCACCCCTCGTTCGATTCCTCGCAAAGACATTTCAGTATGAAAATTAAATTTTGTGTGCAGAATACTTAAAATAGTTCGAACCCATTTCGCCGTCTGCGGCGGCGAGGACCCCCCCCACGAATTCGGAGCGGCTTCGCCGCGAGATTTAACAATTTCCAATTTTTCTTTGGCGGCAACTAATTCAGAATTCGCAAAGCGAATACCAAATGTATTATATGAAAAAATTAAGAAAAAATCAAAAAAGAAAAGAGGCGGCCGATTTCACCGGACGCCTCCGAGGGTTTGGATGGTGCGATAGAGTTCTTCCCACGAAGCGACACGTTTAGCGACCTCGCCAACGTCCAAGTGGGCATTGTAGCCCCACGAGAACAAGTAGCGATGTGGCACGACTCCGATAAGCGACTCGAGCTTGTCGAGATCGTCGTCAATGTAGAAGTCGAGACCATTCGCGGCATTCGCCTTGCTGTTTCCGTAACCAACACCAACGAAATTGAGTTGGAGTCCTTGTTGCAGAGAC
>JBBUGM010000015.1:0-5881 GCA_038077975.1 Patescibacteria group bacterium | reverse complement strand
CAACCTTCGAGGAACTGTAGGCGCTGAAATTCGGGAATGGTCCGTCGCCTCCTCCGGAAAAATTTATGATCTTGCCACCATTCTGTTTCATCATCAATGGCACAACTTCGCAGAACGCATAGAACGTGCCAAAAAGATTCACCTCAAAGGTATTACGCCACTTCGCAACGTCTACATCTGCCGAAGGCCCGATAGGGCCATAAATCCCGGCGGCGTTCACCAAAACATCGACGCCGCCCATCTCTTTATTTGCCGCGGCAATAAGCGCCTTCACATCCGCTTCTCTGGAAACATCTGAAATGTGTGTATGAACTTTGCCATGTCCAAGCTCGGCTTTTGCCGCCGCAAGCTCTTCCGCGGACCGCGCGGCAAGCATCACCTCCGCGCCTTCTTTCACAAAAAAAGCCGCAACGGCAAAACCAATGCCGCGGCTACCGCCGGTGATTATCGCTTTTTTATCTCGCAAAACTCCCATTGCAATAAGATTACCGCATTCTTGTACGATTTTCTACTAACTAAATTCTTCCGTAAAAACACTCCGACATTCTTGAGAATGTCGGAGTGTTATAGGAAACAATTTGAAGTACTGGCTAAAAGCTTTTTGCGAATTTGACGAACGATCTTCCGTATGGAGAAAGCGAATGTTCTACCGCTCTGCCTCGATATTTTTTATTCATCAAGCCGGCTCGCACCAGCCGCTGGGTATGCTCGGATATGGTTTTAAAATTACAGTTGAGCTCCCTGGAAATAATATCGAGGGTCGCGCCTTCGTAGCCGGAAACAAAAAGTAAAATTTCGAGACGGCGGTGATTGGCCGCCCCTTTAAAATATCGCTCAAGCTGTTTTGTGGTCTTCATATTGCCGTTTTATTTTAATGTTTACTGTACCATACCGCCTGCGATATTCCAACATTCTTGAGAATGTCTGAATATTATAAATACACCAGGCGGGTGGCGCACTTAAGATTATTACCTACCTACGCCGGCGTATCGCATTCCCGCCGAACGGAAAGCTTCCGCATTCCCCGCAAGTAAATTCGCAGTATCGAAAACTATTGCGCCGGGGGCGACTCCGACAATTTTTTCAAAATCTAACTCTTTGAACTGAGGCCATGGCGTCACAATGACAATCGCTTTCGCTGATACGGCGGCGGCATAGGGGTCACGCGAAAAACTCGCGTTTTTTATTTTTGGAAGCTCGCTCTCTTCCACGGCGGGGTCATAGAGAGAAAGCGCGGCCCCCATCTTACTTAAATCTGCGGCAATCTCCAGCGCTCGCGAACGGCGCAGGGTTTTTGTACCCGGCTTGTACGTAAGTCCGAAAATCGCTATTTTCTGATTTTTCGGATTGCCGATAAGAGAAACTAGGCGCACTACAATTTCGTCTTTGCGCTTCAAATTTTTTTCATAAACGCTTTGGATTACCGGCAAATCAATTTTCGCGTTCTTTGCAGCCGCGCCGAGCGCTTTGAGGTCCCTGCCAAGCGTGCCGCCGGAAAATCCAAGCCCGGCATCCAAGAAGGCCTTGGGGCCTATCCGTGGGTCGGAACGCAAGGCGCGCGCGACATTGAGCACGTCAGCTCCTGTCTTTTCGCAGATATCGGCAATGTCGTTTATAAAACTCACAGAGGTCGCGAGATATGCGTTCAAGGCGTGCTTTGCCATCTCGGCGGACGCGGGCGACATACGAATTGTTGCTGTTTTTAACGGTGCGAAAATTTCTTCCACTTTCTTCGCGGCGGCATCGGAATCGGCGCCGATAACAACGCGTCCAGGCTCCATAAAGCACCTCACGGCTTCCCCAAGGCGCAGATTTTCCGGCGTATAAACGTAGTCGAATTTCATGCCGGGCCGTGCTCCCCGGATATACCTCTCAAATTCTTTCGAGGTCCCTATCGGGACTTGGCTGGAAACCACGAGCAAAACGCCGTCCGCAAAATGCGGCGCGGATGCCTCAAGCGCGGCATAGATCGACGACATATCCGCATCGTCCATATCGCTTACGGGCGTGTCGTACGTTATCCAGACGACATCACAGTTTTTCATCTCCGCGAAATCGGTCGTATAACGCAGTCGTCCAGTATCGCGGTTTTTCTTAAGTAGCTCTGCAAGCCCCGGTTCGGGAAGCGGCGGAATGTTTTTCAAAAAATTTGCGACGACATTTTTGTCGCCGTCGATGCCTATTACTTCGTGCCCAAGTTCGGCAAGGCCGGCCGAGTAGATCTCGCCGCAGTGCCAAAGACCGACTACTCCTATTTTGAAATGCTTGTTCGTCATACGTTTTACGTTTTCGATGCGCGTATCGTTTTACGGTATTCGTTTTTCGGCTTGTCGTATACCGATAGACGATACCGATACGGGCTTCGCAACCGTACAACGTGCACCGATCTGTTAAAAATCCGCAATCACTTTAGAACCCTCTGAGTCAAAGCGATACCGCATCTCGCGCAAACCGAACTCCCTCATGCCCTCGCGGAATTTACGCTGATTTATGGCAGGAACATAGAATGAGAAGAATCCTCCGCCACCGGCGCCGGATATCTTCCCGCCCAATGCGCCATTTTTTAGCGCTGTGTCATAGATTTTGTCGAATTCCGGACTGGTCATCTTCGACGAGATCTTCTTTTTGTGCTGCCAGTGCGCGTGGAATTTCCTGCCAACCTCGTCGACGTCGCCCTCTTCGACGGCTTCGAGGATCTCATATCCCAATTCCTTAATGTAGTTCATGCTGTCTACGACCTCCTTTTTCTCTTCTTTCATGCCTTTCGATTGCTCCGACAAAATGTCATCGGCGCTCCTTGTTTTGCCAGTGAAGAATAGTAAGAGATTGCGATTTAGCTCGTCGGCAATTTCCGGGGCAACATTCGCTTTTCGCATCTTTACCGAACCGTCTTTCGCGATGTCGAGCACTGTAAGTCCGCCGAAAGCCGCAAGATAGGGATCTTGCTTGCCGATCGGGCGCTTCAACACTTCAGCTTCTATCCTAAAATCCTCCTCGGCAAGCTCGGCCAAGCCAACACGTTCGCGTTTCAGAGCGTGAAGCGCGTTCAAGAGCCCGACTGCGTAACAACTCGAAGAACCAAGTCCGGTTCCGGCCGCAATGTCTGCCATCGAACTGATTTCGATATTTTTGTCGACACCGGTGAGGCGCAGGGCCTCGCGGGCAATTTCGTGCTGAACTTCGTTCAGTGACTCGACTGTTTCGGAACGCGAATACTTAAGGCGAATAAGGTCGTCCGTAACTGGCCTGTTCACGCTCACGAACATATACTTATCGATGCCGACGGAGAAAATAAAACCGCCGTACTTTGAATAGTAAGACGGCAAATCCGTGCCGCCTCCGCCTAAGGTTACCCTAAATGGAGTTCTGGTGATGATCATGATGAAAATTTTGGTTTAAGGTGTACGGTTGCGATGCCCGCCTCGGCTTTGGGTATTCGGTATTCGTCTTTGCCGTAAAACGTACAACGAAAACGATACGGGCTTCGACAACTTACAACGATAAACGACTTATTTAATGCGCCCTTGGGCGAACTCTTCTTTCAGGTATTCTATCATCTTTTGCAGACCTTCTTCAAGCGAGGTTTTTGGTTCCCAACCGAGGGAAACTGCATCGCTTATGTCGGCAACCGGCTGGACTACTATGTCGCTTGCCATTCTTGGTTTCACGACCGGTTCGATATCCGTCCCCATTAATTTTTTTATGATCTTCCATGTTTCCGTTATGGAAACACTGCGTCCGCCCGCCAATCTGAATAATTTATTGTTAACTCGCTCATCGTTAACGCAAAGCATGTGGAAATCATTGATGTCGTCGATATAAACGAAGTGCCTTTTATTTTCTTCCGATCCTTCGAAAAGCGTCGGCCGCTTGCCTTTTAAAACATTGATGATGAACGCGCTCATTACCGGCGGGTGCGCCCGGCCCCAATCCTGCCCGGGCCCGTAGACATTGAAATAGCGCAGAAGCACGTAGTTCAATCCGAAAGCGGCGCGGTAACCCTCGGCGATCTTTTCGCACGCCATTTTGCTGATCGCATAAAATCCCTTGAGGCGTTCCTCGCCCTCTTCAAGCACGGAGGAAGAAGAGAAAACGACTTTTTTCACTCCGGCGCGGCGAGCGGCTTCGAAAACGTTCGCCGTGCCATGTACGTTTCCCGATATCGTCTCAACTGGATCCTCTTGGCAAGCATAGATATCGTTCTTCGCCGCCAAGTGAAATACAATATCAACTCCTTTGAACAGGGGGTATATGTCTTTCGAGCGGATATCCCCTTCGTGGAGAATAACGCCCTCGGGCGCCTGACTCGTTTTGCCGGTCCGCGGCCTGTCAAGGCCGATCACAACTTGCTTATTCGCCAAAAGGCGACGGGCAAGATTGCTTCCCACAAATCCCGATGCGCCAGTGATAAGAATTTTCATTGTTTTACGATTTCAAGCCGTCTGCGCCTGTTATACAGATAAAGCGTGTGTACAAGACGGCCAAAAAAATTGTTTTTTGCCATAATTTTCCCGATTAGGATCCTCTTTTTCGTTTTTGCTTCCAGCGCATCCATGCGGTATTTCCTCGCCTCCTCTTCCGTCATCCAACTCCGCATAAGACGGAGGATATCCAAACATTGCTCCTGGGATCCTTGAAAGTAAAACGGACGATTGGTAAAACTCTCGGGGTGAAGTCGGCAAGCGCCCAACACCTTATCAAGATAACAAAATTTTACCTTTTTGTATGCGAGCTTCAGCCATAAATATTGTTCATCCGCCCAGCGGAACTTCGGCTCGAACGCACCGTGTTTTTCGAACACTTCTCGGCGCACCATCGCGCTCAAGGGGTTGATAAAATTCGAAACAAGAAGTTTCCCAAAGAGATATCCGGAGGGATGCTCCATCGCGAAATAATAACGGTCATGCGGCTTCTCGTGGAAAAAATGATGGATCTTGCAATAACAAAATTCGCAATCGGGATGTTGCTCCATGTATGCAACCTGTTCGGACAATTTTTCGGGATAAAAAATGTCGTCCGCATCAAGAAGCGCGATATACTTGCCCTTT
Source organism: Patescibacteria group bacterium (assembly GCA_038077975.1). Taxonomy (GTDB): domain Bacteria; phylum Patescibacteriota; class Minisyncoccia; order UBA6257; family 2-01-FULL-56-20; genus JBBUGM01. The sequence goes on along the minus strand of JBBUGM010000015.1, from coordinate 833 downwards.
GCCACTTTGATCGCGGCATTGCGCGCCGAGGACTGCCCGCTGTTTTTCTGACTCATGTACTTTATCCGAGGATCGGTAAACGACCGCACAACTTCCGCGGTGTCATCCGTCGAGCCATCGTCCACAATAATGTGTTCGAAATTATTGTAAGTTTGAGAAAGCACGCTTCCGATCGTATCGCGCAAATAAGGCCCGGCGTTGTGGGCTGGGGTAATAATAGAAACCAATGGCTGATCTTTGGAGTTGGCCATTAACCGTCTACTGCATCTCTTTCTTTCCTTTGCCGATCTCGATTGGAACCTGGCGCATATCGAGTTTGTTTTGCCACCACGCAGGATTTGCCTTGTACCAATCTATCAAGTTTGCAAATCCGTCCTCGAACTTAACTGTCGGCTTCCATCCAAGAACGGTTTGGATCTTGCCGAAATCCGCGGCGTGCCGCGACACCTGGCCGGGACGGTCGCTCGTCAACACGATAGATCCTTTTTTACTATCGGAACTGATCATTTTTACCGCCAAGTCGGCGATGTACTTTATTGAAACTCCTTTTCCGTTACCGACATTGAATACCTCGCCTACCACCTTTTCCGCTGGCGCATGCAGCGCAAGGTCGATGGCCCGAGCCACATCATCAACGTGGGTATAGTCCCGCTCGCTCGCACCGGTGCCGTGAAGAGTGAGGGGCTCGCCCAAAATGCGGCTTGTCACAAATCTGGGAATAACCTTCTCCGGATGCTGGCACGTCCCGAAGAGATTGAAGGGGCGGATCGTCACGCTCGGAATGCCATAGCTCGCGTGATAAGCATAAATAAGGCGGTCCGCGCCGACTTTAG
>JBBUGM010000014.1:0-22202 GCA_038077975.1 Patescibacteria group bacterium | reverse complement strand
AAGGAGAAGAACAGCCAGTAGTGGAGCATTTGGAACGCGCCCTCGCCGCGTTCGAAGTTGGACCAGAATGCGGCCCCGGGATCGAGCGCGAAAATCGAGGCGAGAAGTACCATCAAAACAAAAGCGGATACCGCGATAAAAAGCGGTTTTTGCGCTGTTTCTTTTATTTCGTTCCACAACTCTCCGCGCTTGGCCTCAAAAACACCCCAGAGCAGATAGAAGATGAGCGCGAGATCGATCGAAACCCTGAAAAAATAATCTTTCCCGCCGATAAAAGGGAAGAATGTCGATATCATCACAACAACAATGCTGAAAAGCGCGGTATAGACGAAGAATTTCGCCGAACGCCGGAAAGTTCCCCTGCCGAATAGCACCCAAATGAAAACGCTCGCCACCGTGAAGATGTGGAAAACCCACCAGTGGTCCAAAAGCCATGCGTAGGAATCGAAGAGTTGGGATAGCATATGCAGATTAAATTTCTAAATCCTAATTTCTAATTTCTAAATAATCTCAAATATCAAAATGGCTTCGCTAGAAGTCATCCTGAGCGTGGCGAAGGATCTCTAGAGATTCTTCGGGTTTCGCCCTCAGAATGACGAAGGGCATCAATTTTTGAGATTTGAATTTTGGATTTGTTTAGAGATTAGAGTTTCGAGATTAGAGATTCTAGCGCGCGTATTCGACGGCGCGCATTTCCCGGATAACATTAACTTTTATCTCTCCAGGATATTTTAGCTCGGACTGCACCCGATTCGCAATTTCGCGTGCCATCTCGAGCGCGGCAAAATCGTCTATTTTCTCGGGGATAACAAAAACCCGAAGTTCGCGACCTGCGGAGATGGCATAGGCGTTCTTCACTCCCGGAAACTCCATCGCGATCTTTTCGAGGTCGGCTAAGCGCTTGATGTAATTTTCCATCGTGCCGCGCCGGGCGCCCGGGCGCGCGGCGGAGAGAACGTCCGCGGCGGTAACCACGTACGCCTCCGGAATCGCATACGGATAATCCTCGTGGTGCGACTGCATCGCCTCGATTATTCTGTCTTTGATGCCGTACTTTTTCAAAAGTTTTCTGCCGAGTTCAACGTGCGTTCCCTCGACCTCGTGGTCGATGGCCTTGCCGATGTCGTGCAATAAGGCGCCGCGTTTTGCGATCTCGACGTCCAGCCCTAATTCCCCGGCCATCATACCGGATATGTGAGCCATTTCAATGGAGTGCGTGAGCACGTTCTGGCCGAAACTAGTCCTGAAGTGGAGCCTGCCCAAAAGCTGGAGGAGTTCTTTGGGCAGGTCGTAGACGTTGATCTCCTCCGCGGCCGAGGCGCCGATCTCTTCCATTCTTTTCTGAAGCTCGCTTTTCGCTTCTTCAACCTTCTCTTCGATCTTCGCCGGCTGAATGCGCCCGTCTTTTATCAGTTTGTCCAGGGCAATGCGCGCCACTTCGCGCCTGTAAGGATCGAATGAAGAGATTACTATCGTATCCGGCGTTTCGTCGATGACAAATTCTACACCCGTCGCACGCTCCAGGGCGCGGATGTTCCTGCCTTCGCGGCCGATAATCTTTCCCTTCACGTCTTCGTCTTTAAGGTGAAAAATTGTCGTCGTAAGTTCGGAAACATGCGAACGCGCGTAGCGCTGTAGCGCGGTCGTGATGATGCCCATCGCCTTCTTTTCGATCTCGTCCTTGTTTTCCCTGTCGATCTTCTGGACAACAGAGGCCAAGTCCTCGCTCCGCTTTTCTTTAAGCCGGCGGAAAAGCTCTTCCGCGGCCTGCTCTTTCGAAAGGCCGGACACTTTTTCGAGCTCATGCGAAGCGCGCTCTTCCACAACTCGCAATTCTTTTTCTTTTTGCGCAATCGCTTCTTCTTTCGCCTTCAGCCCCTTAATGTCCTCGTGAAAGGAAGAGAATTTTTTCTCCAATTCTTCCTCACGGTGCGAGACGCGCGATTCCAACGTTTCAATGTCCTTGCGACGCTCTTTCTCTTCGCGCTTGATCTCGGCCAAAATAGAAGCCGCCTTGCCTTCGGCTTCAAGGATAACTTTTCTGGCTTTTCCCTCCGCTTCTTCTAACTCGCGCTTAGCTTTCTCTTCGGCCGAACCCGCCTGATTTTGCGCCCAGATGCGGCGCGTTATATATCCCCCGGCGAACGCTATCAAACCCAAAATCGCCGCTGCTATGAGCGATAATTCTCCTTGCATATTTGTAAATTCCCGAATTTATCACGAATTTAACTCGCGAATATCCGAACAGTGTCATTCCGAGCCATGCGAGGAATCCCGTGGGATCTTTCGCTCCGCTCAAGATGACGCCATTAGCGTCCATTCGTAAGTTCGTAAATTAAGGATTTTTAATGACTTTTTAAGCTTAGATTGATGATAGCAGAAAAGCGGTGTTTCGTCAATTGCTTTAGAATTAGAACATGGCCAAAAGGCAACTTGTTCTCATCGTTCTCGACGGCTGGGGCATCGGCCGGCAGGATGAAACGAATCCGATACACATCGTAAAACCGGAAAGTTTCCGCTGGCTCGAAGAAAATTATCCCGCGACCTCCTTGCAGGCCTCGGGAATCTCCGTAGGCCTTCCGTGGGGCGAAGTAGGAAACAGCGAAGTCGGGCACGTGACGCTTGGCGCCGGGAAAATCCTTTACCAGTACTACCCGAAGATAACGATGGCGATACAGGAGGGCGACTTCTACCGTAACCCGGCGCTTCTCTTCGCCGTCGAACACGCGAAGAAAAATAATTCCGCGGTGAACCTTGTGGGTCTCTTAACAAAAGCGAATGTTCACGCCTCGCTTGAACACCTTCTCGCATTGGTCAAAATGGCCGAGGAGAACGGTGTGCCCGAGATCAAGCTTCACCTCTTTGCCGACGGCAAGGACAGCGCCCCAAAAACGATAGTTGAGTTTTTGAAAGAAGTGCCGCGCGCGCATCTTGCGACCATCGTCGGCCGCTATTACGCGATGGACCGGGGCCAGAATTGGCGGCTTACCGAGGCGGCATACGAGAACATGGTCGGACGCGGCGGATTTTTGACACAAGACCTTGATGCAATGGTCAATGAAACTCTGGCAAAAAATGCGACTGAAGAATACCTGCCCGCGCTACGCCTTAAGGAAGGCGGCATCATCAAAAGCAATGAGGCGATAATCTTTTTCAACTACCGCGAAGACAGCATCCGCCAGCTAGCCGAAGCGTTCATCCTTAAGGACTTCGATAAATTCCCGCGCGCCGAGCTTAAAAATATGTATATCGCGACAATGACGCACTACGAAGATAAATTAGGAGTACCTGTCGCTTTCCAGCCGGATAAGGCGGAAGTGCCCTTGGGACAGGTTTTGAGCGAGGCGGGAAAAACACAACTGCGCGTCGCCGAAACCTACAAATACGCGCATGTCACTTTTTTCTTTAATGCTTACCGTGAACCGCCGTATAAAAACGAATTCCGCGCGCTTATTCCATCTCTCCAAACCACGCATCCAGACGAAAACCCCGAACTGCGCGCCTCGGCAGTGACTGACAGGGTCTTGGAATCGATCCAGGGCCGTTCATTTGATTTCGTGCTTGCGAATTATTCGAACCCCGACACGATCGCCCACACCGCGAACTACGAAGCTGGGATTCAGGCGGTAAAAATTATCGACAAGGAGATAGGACGCCTGCTTAAAGTTGCCTTAAACGAAGACACGATACTTGTCATCACTTCCGATCACGGCAACGTCGAAGAAATGCTCGACCCAATGACCGCTCTCCCCGAAAGCCAGCACGACCCCAACCCTGTGCCGTTCTACCTAGTCGCGCCGGAGTTTAAAGGAAAAAAATTTTTGAATTGGAGAAATTTAAGCGCCGAAACGATGGGTTCGCTTGCGGACGTGGCACCCACAATTTTGGAACTAATGGAAATAGAAAAACCGAAAACAATGACGGGGAGAAGCTTGCTTGAAGGACTGATTTAGTCCTTCGAGAAATTCCAAATCCGAAATCACAAATCACAAACAATACCAAAATCCCAATTTCCAAACGACTCTTCGGGTGAGAAATCCGAACTGCGGCCGCTTCTTTTGACCGCTAACAAAAAACTTGGCCATCCTGAACGAAGTGAAGTATCTCGGGGCGTGTTTGCAATACTATTTAGAGATTCTTCGCTTACGCTCAGAATGACGGCAACGCATTACGAGAGTTTTCTATATTGCTATAATCAAATCATGCGCTTACTCGCAAAACTCGTTTTAATAATCGCCGCGAACGCGGCGGCAATCTGGGCCGCGACGCAATATATCGCGGGCGTGAATTTTGAGGGCGGCATTCGCGAACTCGCGGCCGCGGCGGCAATCCTCACCGTCCTGAACTTTATTTTGAAACCGCTTTTGAAACTTATCTTGGGACCGATCATCATTCTCACTCTCGGCCTCGGGCTGATACTCATAAACGCCATCGTCATCTACATTCTTGACATATTTTCCGCAAATCTTATGATTGATGGGATTCCCGCCCTCTTCTACGCAACAATATTGATTTCGGCGGTGAATTTTGTGGTGCACATCGCTACTAAGCGATGATACACTAATAACCACGAATATAAACACAAAGCGCCGCGAATATATTAGTGTTTATTCGTCCTATATTCGTGGTATTTCGTGTGACGCCATAACAACACCATGATAATCTCCATAGCGCAAATTGTAACGGCGGTACTGATAGTAATATTGATCTTGCTTCAGGAGCGCTCTGCCGGAATCTCGGGGCTTCTTGGCGGCGGGGACAGCGGTGGTTTTTACCAAACGCGACGCGGCCTCGAAAAAATCATTTTCTATTCGACGATCGCGCTTATCGTGATATTCATCGGGCTCGCGGTGTACGAGCTCGTGTACTAACGTCATCATCGAATAACGAATTTTTACGAATTTTCGAATGGGGAAATTAAGACGTAATGATCTACTGTATCCCGGGTTGAGCTATCAAATAATTGGATGTGCCTTCGAGGCTCATAATCAGGTAGGTGGCGGACATAAGGAAGTTGTATATCAACGGGCAATGGCCCAATCACTTCGTGATATCAATCTCAAATTTGAAGAACAGGTTTATTTTCCGATAAAGTTCAAAGATAAAATCGTTGGCAAAGGATTCATCGACTTCTTAATAGATGGCAAAATCGTCGTTGAAATCAAAAAGGGTGATAAATTTTCTAAAAAACATATCGACCAAGTTTTGGATTATCTCAAATCCCGAGAATTAAAACTGGCCGTATTGATAAATTTCGGATCAAACACCGTTAGTTTCAGGCGTGTTGTGAACTTTGATTCGTAAATTCGTAACTTCATTCGTTATTCGTTGATAAAGACATGTTCCGTCTCAAACAAATATTCTTCGCTTTAACTCGCGGAGAAAAAGCCAGCTTCTTCCTCGCTTCCGGAGCCGCAGTAATAAGCGGTTTCATTCTTTTTACGGTTATCTTCCTCCAGTCAACGGAAGCCGTGCCGGCCTCGGGCGGCGACTATACCGAAGGGCTAATAGGCCAGCCGTCGCTTGTAAACCCAGTGCTTGCTTCAAGCGAAGTGGACAAGGCGCTCGTGCGCCTCGTCTTTGCGAACGCATATGACATCGCGGAAAAAATAGAACCCTCGCCGGACGGAAGAATTTGGAAGATCCGCCTTAAGGAGAATCTAACATGGCAGGACGGTGAAAAAATGACGAGCGATGACATCGTCTTTACCGTGCAGAAGATCCAGGACCCGCAAAGCTCGTCGCCCTTGGCGAATGCATGGCAAGGCATTGCCGCCCAGCGCTTAAGCGAGATCGAACTTCAGCTTTCGCTCGTGAACCCGTACGCATTCTTTCCGGAGATCCTCGGTGGCCTCTACATCGTTCCCAAACATATTTTTGAGGAAATTCCGCCGGCAAATTGGCGGCTGTCGGACTATAACGTAAAACCGATCGGCTCCGGCCCCTACAAATTTCTCTCTTTCGAAAAGCGATCCACCGGCTTTATCGCGACTTACCGCCTCACGGCCTGGGAAGAAAATTTCAGCGATATGGCGCTGATCCAAGACCTTAACTTCCGCTTCTTCACGAACACCAGCGACCTTGTCCAAAGTTTCAATTCCGGGCAGATCGATGCCCTCTCCGGCATCAGCCCGGACACACTCCAGGCAATCGAGCGCTCCTATGAAACCGTTTCTTTCCGCCTGCCGAATTATTATGCCGTCTTCCTGAACCAAAGCAAAAACATCGCCCTCAAGGAAAAGGTTGTGCGTAACGCGCTCGAGACGTTGATAAACAGGGATTGGATCGTCGGCAATGCTCTCGCGGGCTACGGCGAGGTCGCGCGGGGTCCGATACCGCAAGAAGCAACCTACTTCGATGCTAAACTGGAGAATAATTCGACAAGCTCTTTGGAATCGGTTTCCGCGGAGCTTGATGCCGCCGGATGGAAGATGAACGATAAAGGATTCCGAGAAAAAACCATACAAAAAACAAAGATCCCGCTCGAGTTCACGCTTAAACTCCCCAACATAGATTTCCTCGTAAAAACCGCTGACATTCTGAAGGCGGAATGGGAAAAAGCCGGCATCAAGATCAATTTGGAAGTTGTTGATTCCGGCGATGCAATTTCCGAAGCGATCAAGGGCCGCGATTACGAAGCACTGCTTTTCGGGAACGTCCTGAACCGCAGTTTGGACCTTTTTTCCTTCTGGCACTCTTCGGAGAGATTCCACCCAGGACTGAACGTCGCGCTCTACAACAACAAAAAAGCCGATGCCCTGATCGAATCCATCCGCCAGAATATCGACGAGGCAAGCCGCCGCGAAGAATTTCTTGCGCTACAAAAAATTATCGCGGACGACCTGCCGGCGATTTTCCTTTATTCTCCTTACTACATTTATGTATCGAATAAGAACGTGAGGGGCCTTGAAGCGATGCTCATCTCCGAACCGGCCGAAAGATTTACAGGCGCCGAAAAATGGTATCTAAGAACGGCAAGGGTGCTCCGATAAATCCTCGCACAAATCTTGGTACGGGAGTAAACAAGTTGTTTTTTCCGACGCCTTAGATTACACTGGGGGCAGCTATTTCTGTCTTGAAAAGAGGCGCCATGAGAAAAACCCTCGCGGTTTTATTGCTCCTAGGACTTGCGGCAATGTCCGGCAACGCAGAAACAAAAACCCTTAAAGTTGTTTCTTGGAATATCGAGTATGGCAAGAATTTTGACGAAGTTCTCGCGGCTCTAAAAGCGATTAACGCAGACGTTTATCTACTCCAAGAAGTCGATATCGGCACAAAGCGAGTTGGCGGACGCAATACTGCAGAGCAACTCGGCGATGAACTAGACTATGATTTCTTTTGGAGCGTGGAATTTCAAGAGTTAAAACAGGAAATTGACGGTAAGAAAGCATTCACAGGACAAGCCACGCTGATAAAAAAAGATTTTTGGCTCTTCCCAGTCGTCGAAAAAAATTATGAATATCAAGCCGCTAAGTGGACTCGTTCTCCTTTCCATCTGCGTAGCTGGACACAGCCACGCAAGGGCGGCCGCAGCTGGCAGTGCTCCAGAATACAGTTAGGAAAGGACTATCCGGTTATCTGCAACACACATCTTGAAAGCAATGTTTCCGACAAACAACTTACGCGCCAGATCAAGGAACTGTTCGATTATATCGAAAGAAAATTTGCCGGGACAAATATACCCATCATCATCGCCGGTGATCTCAACATCGACGAAGGTCCATGCTCTCCCGTAATCAAGCTTGCTGAAAGCAGAGGATTCACGGATGTGTTCCAACCTTTCTACGATAGCGAAAATTATCCAAGCACCCGCCCGCACAAACGTTCTACTAACGACTGGATACTGGTCAATGACCGCATCAAGGTCCTTTCGACCAAAATCGGTTCGTGCGACGGCTCCGATCACTGCCCCATTATCATTGAACTTGAATTGCAAAATTAAAATCATGCCGACTCCCTGCGGAGCCGGCTTTTTTATTGAAGTTTGACAGATGCATAGATCTTTGCTACAATGTAATTAATCTAGTGAATCTCTCCTTCCGCTCGTTTTTGACCATCTTGAATCCAGTGAATTTAAATTCGAAACTTTTCTAGTTTTTATTGGCGCTATCAAGCGCACGTTTTTGTATAATCGTCCCATTGCCCAGGTGGCGGAACCCCGACAGTAGAAACCGCGAATGCCTTCGACAAAAGATTACAAATCGCGGTTTCACCGCGGGGCAAGTTGGCAGACGTACAACTAATACCTTCAAAAAATTATCGGGCGAGTGGTGGAACTGGCCCGCCTCGCGTCGACTCGCCTAGATCCAGCGAAGCGGGTGAGCGTCGCGAGTCGAGGCGGGCAGACGCACGGCTTCACATGTTTTACGTTTATATTCTAAAAAGTTTAAAGTCGCGTAAATCTTACACTGGCCACACTGATAACTTAAAAAGGCGTATAGTTCAACACAACAGCGGTCTCGGGGCATATTCTCATAAATTTGCACCGTGGGAACTTATCCATCGTGAATTGTTTGATTCGCAGGAAGATGCAATAAAACGGGAAAAGTACCTTAAATCTGCTGTTGGTCGCAAATGGATTAAAAAACAATTTCAAAAGTTTTTCGAATAATAAAATTCAAAACGCCGGAGTGGCGGAAATGGAATACGCGCGGCGTTCAGGACGCCGTACTCGCAAGAGTTTGTGAGTTCAAATCTCACCTCCGGCACATAAACAATATGACCCAAAAACCAACAAATAGAGAAAGAATTAAACCTCCTTCAATCCCGCAAAGGCCTGTTTCCGCGCGTGAGGAGCAAGGGGCAAGGAGAGATCGGGGGGCCGGCCTCGACTCGACGTCTCGGCGAGGCGGGCGTGGCGAACCGGCACGGCAAACGCGACCAGTTGCACGCGTCCACGCCCGACCACACGACGCTGAAAAGCAGGACATCCACGAACGCGATGAAAACGCTGTCCGCTTCGTGCCGCTGGGCGGACTTGAAGAAGTGGGCCGCAACTCGATGTTCTATGAGTACAAGAACGAGATAGTTATCATCGACCTTGGCCTTCAGTTCCCCGAAGAAGAAACGCCGGGTATCGACTACATCATTCCCAATGTCACGTATCTCGAAAAAAAGAAATCGAATGTCCAGGCCGTGATCTTGACGCATGCCCACTACGACCACATCGGCGCCGTCCCCCACCTTATGGCGAAATTGGGCAATCCGCCGATATATACGACGTCACTCACGAAAGCCATCGTCGAAAAACGGCAAACGGATTTTCCTAACGCGCCGAAACTCGAAATTCATGTTGTGAAGGGCGGCGACCGCGTGAAGATCTCCAACTACTTCGAAGCGGAATTCTTCGGCGTGCCGCACACGGTTCCAGAGACGACCGGCGTACTTTTGAAAACTCCTGTAGGCAACATGGTGCACTTCGCCGACTTCCGCATCGACTACGACGAGCACGGTAAAGCTTTCGGCCTCGAAGAATTCGAGCGCATCGGCAAACTTGGCGTCCACACATTCACGATCGACAGCACGAACGCGGAAAAAGAAGGCAAAACAATCTCCGAGAAAACCGTTGAAAAGAACCTTGAAGAGATCTTTGCCAAGGCTGAAGGAAGAATTATTGTCGCAACCTTCGCTTCACTCCTCACGCGCATCGGCGAGATCGTGAACATCGCCGGGAAACTCGGCCGTAAGGTGGCCCTGAACGGCTATTCGATGAAAACCAACGTGCAGATAGCTCAAAACTTGGGGTTCATTAAGGCCAAAGACGGCGCGATCATCTCCGTTGAAGAGATCGGTAAATATCGTGACGAAAAACTTCTCATCCTTTCAACCGGCGCGCAGGGCGAATCCAAAGCCGGACTTATGAAGATAATCAACGGCGAACACAGGCAGATCAAGCTAAAGCCAACCGATACCGTCGTTTTGTCCTCGTCCGTCATACCGGGGAACGAGCGCGCGGTTCAGGTCGTAAAAGACAACCTCGCACGGCAAGGAGCTACAGTTCATACCTCCGCCCTTGTCGACATCCACTCATCGGGTCACGCGCCGAAGGACGACCTCCAGCTCGTGATGAAACTCATTAAGCCGAAATTCCTCGTGCCCGTGCACGGCTACTACTTTATGCGCGCAACGAACGCAAGGTCCGCGCAGGAAATTGGAATTCCCAAAGAGAACGTGGTCCTTATGGATAACGGCCAGGTGGCGGAACTTACGAAAACCGGCTTCAGGGTTACGAAAGAAACCGTACCGGCATTCTATGTGATGGTGGACGGCCTGGGCGTGGGCGATGTCGAAGAAGTCGTCTTGCGCGACCGGCGCGCGCTGGCACAAGAAGGGATGGTGGTTGTAATTCTTACGATTGATCGCGAAAAGGCAAAGCTTTTGAAAAATCCGGATATCATCTCGCGCGGATTCATTTACCTCAAAGAGCACGGTGAGTTCATCGAAGAACTCCGCAAGCGCGTGAAGGGGCTCATCTCGCGCCTGCCAACCTACCAGCCCGTCGAAGCCGACTACCTTAAAACTCTCCTCCGCGACCAGTTGGGACAATTCATTTACACGAAAACGAAGCGGCGCCCGATGATTCTGCCAGTTGTCATTGAAATATAAACGAAGACGCGTTATAATAAGAATAAATGCCAAATGGCAAAAAACAATTTAGGGTTATTATTGAGCGCGGCGAGGACGGCTATTTTGTTGCCTCGGTGCCGGCGTTACCGGGTTGCCACACACAAGCGAAAACGCTTGCTGATCTGAATAAAAGAATTAAGGAGGCGATCTCTCTTTGTTTAGATGTTGCCAAAACAGATCCGCAGTACCGCAAGCAAATTTCACATCTGGCTTACGAACCAAGTTTTATTGCTCTAGAAACAGTAGAAGTATGAGCGATCGCCTGCCCGCGCTAACTGCAAAGAAGCTCGCCGGCATTCTCGCGAAACTCGGCTTTAAGCCAATTCGCCAGCGCGGATCGCATGTTTTCTTCAGGCATGACGATGGCAGAACAACCGTTGTGCCATTCCACGGCAACGAGGACATTGATCGGAGCCTTCTCAGACAAATCATCAGAGAAACTGGTTTATCTCCTGAAGAGTTTTCTAAACATTTATGACAAAACCCGTTCTCGTTTCTGGCATCCAGCCCTCGGGCCGATTGTATATCGGCAACTACGGGTGCAAGAAATGCCTTAGGGAACGCGTAGTATGAGAAAGCCACAATTTGCCAGCAGAAAATCAATATCCCGCACAGGATGGTGGAAACATGCCAGGCGCTTCGGGAAGCGGACGGTCAATAAGAGCGAGCGGAGCGGCGCAAAAAGAAAATACGCGAGTGGCGTAATTTAAAAGATGCCAGCTTGCCAAAACTCTTAAAATCTTGGTAAAATAGTCCTATGAGTAAAATTCTCGTGGAGGAAAGAAAAATCAACCGCTTAGTAAAAAAGGCAGTAGTTGAAACGTTTCGGGATATGCTAAGCGACCCCGATGCCGGTTTGGAGTTGCAAGCTTGGGTCAAAAAACGCCTTTCCAAAAAGCCGACGAAAACTATTCCACTGGAATCGGTACTCAAAAAGTACGACCTATAGTCATATGCCCGGCCTTTTGATTTCGTTCACCAAGGAGGCCGAAAACGACTTCGCGAAAATAGGCGACGAAAACAGAAAGAGAATTATTCAGAAGTTGGAATGGCTGGGAGAAAACTTTGACTTTGCGCATCACGCCCCGCTCGCCGGCTCTTGGCGAGGATTTTTCAAATTGCGCGCCGGAGATTGGCGCATAATATACCGAGCTGATTACGATAATTCTTTGCTCGTAATTTACGCGATTGGCCGAAGAGATAAAATATATAAATTGCGCTAAAACCATGAAGCCCACTCTCGTCTCCGGCATGAAACCCGAAGGGCATCTCCACCTCGGCAACTACTTGGGGACGCTCAAAAACCTCGTAGAACTACAAAATTCCGGAAAATACCAGTGCTATTTTTTCGTCGCCGATCTCCATTCGCTAACCGAGGACTTTGACCCGAAAAAGAAGTACGGCGAAATTACGGAATTAGCCGCAGAGTACCTAGCTGCGGGCCTTGATCCGTCCAAGAGCGTTATATTTCTCCAATCCGCGATACCGGCACATTCGGAACTCGAAGGACTGCTTTTCGCGATCACGCCGGAGGGAGAACTGCGCCGGATGACACAGTATAAAGACAAGGTGGTCGTAAAAAAGCAAAGCGCTAATATCGGCCTTTTGCTCTACCCCGCGCTGATGACGGCCGACATCCTGCTTTACGATGCAGAATTCGTGCCGGTTGGAGAAGATCAGCTCCAACACCTTGAACTCACAAGAACTCTTGCGCGCAAATTTAATTCACGTTTTGGAAAAACGTTCGTCGAACCGAAGCCGCTCACAACCAAAACGTCGAGAGTTATGCGCCTCACAGACCCATTAAAAAAAATGTCCAAGTCGCAGTCGGAAGGATGCATATTCCTTGACGACTCGCCGGAAGAGATCAAAAAGAAAATATCGCGTGCGGTCACCGACTCCGGCTCCGAGATAAAATATGATCCAGAGAAAAAACCGGGCTTGAGCAACTTAATCGGAATTTACACGACATTGAAGGGCATGGACGTAAAAGCCGCGGAAAAAGCATTCTCCGGCAAAAGCTATGCGGAATTCAAGTCCGCGCTCGTCGAGCTCGTTTCAAATTATTTCTCGAATTTTCGCGAACAGAAAAAATCTCTATTAGCAAAGCCCCAGTCGCTAGTGGCTATCCTTAATGCTGGCTCGGAAAAAGCTCGCGCCGTCGCTGAAAAGAAAATCGCAGAGGTAAAACAAAAGATCGGGATAGCGATTTAGCAACGAATTCAACTCCTAACGACATTCCAACATTCTGCAGAATGTTGGAATGTTTTTTATACCTTTCTCACTGCCAGCCAATAATTTTCTCCGTCGATCTTCGTGCTGATTTCGGCGGTAAATTTGCCGCGTTTATATTCGATCTGGGTCGCGCCAACATCCTTTTTAAGAAATTCTTCGTTACGCAAAACGATGTCCCGAACGGGTTCCAATAATTCCAACATTACAACAATTCTATCTCGCGGTTTCAGTCCGGCTTTCTGCCGCAATTCAGCCACAGTGCGCGCAAGTTCGCGCAAAATCCCTTCTTCTTTTAACTCCGGCGTTATCTTCGTGTCGAGCTCAACCTCATCCGTAATTTTTGCGCTGAAAATGATCTTTTTCACGTTCACTTCCTCCGCCAATATCGCAAGAAGTGCTTTATTTTTTCGGATTTCGGATTTCGGATTTCGGATTTTTAGTGCGTCAAGCGGCTGCCTCACCTTTATCCCCGCCTCCGCCCGACGCGCAAGAGCCGCACTGGCCAATTTTCTCACCTCCGCCATCTGCTCCAACAATTTTTCATTTTTATTTTTTAATTTTTCATTTGCTTTTGGCCACTCATCCAAATGCACCGATTCGCTGGAGCATAATTCCGAATGTATGAACTCTCCGAAAAATGGCGTAAACGGAGCAAGAAGTTTGGCCAAAGAAAGAAGAATGAAGCCCAGTGTTGATGATGCCGCGTCATAATCCGTCTTGTTTTCCGCGCGTTGTAAGCGGCGGCGCGAGCGCCGGATGTACCAGCGCGAAAGATCGTCCACAAATCTTTCGATTTCCAACGCCGCATCGCGGATTTCATACTTATCGAGATTCCCCGTCGCCCCTGTAATCGCCTCGTTAAGCCGTGCCAAAATCCACTGGTCCAAAATATTTTTACTCACAGGAGTGGGCCCCGAGACTTTTTTACCAACATAAGTCTGATAAAAAACTAGCGAGTTATAAGTAAGCAAGTGCATCCGCCGATACGCTTGCTGGACTTCGAGCTCGTCAAAGTTCTTCGTCTCGCCCGGAGGATTCACGGTAAAGAAATACCAGCGCACGGCGTCAACTCCGTATTTGTTAATGATTACCCACGGATCAACGACGTTGCCTTTGGACTTGGACATTTTTTGCCCGAATTTGTCGTTGACGAGTCCCAATGAAACTACATTTTTGTATGGCGCCTTTTGCCCAAGCGCGGTCGCGACCGCGAGAAGCGTGTAGAACCACCCCCGCGTCTGGTCCATGCCTTCGGCAATATAGTCGGCAGGATAGTCAAGGCAAGAATTTGGAATTTTGAATTTGGAATTTGGAATTTGTTTAGAATTTAGAGTTTCGGATTTAGAATTTCTCGCGCAATCGAACGGGAAATGAGATTGCGCGAATGGCATCGCCCCCGAATCATACCAAACATCGGCAACTTCTTTTACTCGGTGCATAAAATTTTTATTTCCTGAGCTTGTCGAAGGACACTTCTTGCATGGAAACGTAATTTCATCCGCGAACGGCCTGTGCAAGTCGGCTTCTCCTGCGTCATTTCGCGGAACGACTCTCAGCTCAAGCGATCTTATCTCCGCAAGTTTCGCATAATCGTCTCCGCGTCTCTGCTTTTCTCTGATCGACTGTTTTTCGCTCCAGCCCTGCGCGGCGTGCTCCAGCATCCAGATCGGATATTCGTGGTTTACAAGAAGAATATTTTTGCCTTCGTATTTTTTTTCGCAATCTTCCAAAAATTGCCACAGCCGCAGGCGCAAATCGCGCAAGGACTCTCCGCCCATCGGTCGCTCGCTGAATTTCGATTCGTAAGTGGGATATAGCTCGTGGTAGCGCTTGTCATGGCAACCCTCAAGCTCGCCAAGGTGAATTTCCTCAAGACGCATATCGGACGAAACATTTCTAATGCCAAGGACTTCCGCAACAATATGCGCCGTTTCCCGGGCGCGCGGAATATCGGAGAAAATTATAATGTCTATTTTTTGCCGGTTTTTCGCGAGTTGTTTTTTGAACGTTTCTGCTGATTTTTTCGCCTGCGTCTGTCCTTTCTCCGTAAGATGTACGCCTCCTTTCCCGCGATCGTCAATAACGTGCATCGCGTTCGCCAAGGACTCGCCGTGCCGCATAATCCAATACTTATTGTGCGAACCGCCGGCCTGCTCTGAGCCGGGTCGAAGGGCGCGCTCGCTTAACTCGTCCAAACTTCCCACAACTTCGTGCCCTCCGCATTTCCCGCACTCCCAAATCGGAAGCGGCGCGCCCCAATAGCGCTCGCGAGACAGATTCCAATCTTTGACTTCGCGAAGCCATTCGCCGAAGCGGCCTTTTTTGAGGTGCTCTGGGAGCCAATTGATTTTGGCATTCGCGGCCAAAAGCTTCGCGCGCAATTTGGACATCGCGATAAACCACGAATTCCTAGCGTAATAAAGCACTGGCGTTTCGCACCTCCAACAGTAAGGATATTCATGTAGATAAGGTTTTAGGTTATAGGTGTTAGGTTTTAGATAATCCAAAAGTTTTTTTTCTGTTTCTGGGGATTTAACGTACATGCCGGCAAAACCTGGCACGTCTTTCGTGAATTTTCCATCCTCGTCAACGGTGTGATACTGGGGCAAACCAACTTTTTGGCCAAGCTTGTAATCGTCTTCGCCGTACATCACAGCAGTGTGCACTACACCAGTGCCTTCGCCCGTTGAAACAAAATCGGCGCCATAAATTTTGTAGGAATTTTTTGAGCGGAGCGGCATAACGCTAAAAAGTGGCTCATACTCGAGACCGACAAGGTCTTTACCTTTGAATTTCTGCACTACTGCGTCATTGCGAGGAGCCCCGACGTGGCGGGGCGACGTGGCAATCCCAACTTGGATTGCTTCGCTGTCGCTCGCAATGACGGACGGGGGTCGATCTTTGGCTAAAATATAAATTTCTCTTTCATGTTTTACCGCCACATATTCAATTTCTTTTCCGACCGCTAGCGCCACATTCCCCGGCAGTGTCCACGGCGTCGTTGTCCACGACAAAATATAAGTTTTATCATCCGTAACAAAATCTTTGCTAATTTTCTGCCCTTTCTTGATTTTGAATTTCACATAAACCGAATTGTCTTCGGTCTCTTTGTATCCCAGTGCTAACTCGTGCGATGAAAGCGCCGTGCCGCACCTCGTGCACCAGGGAACAACTTTGTGCCCTTTGTATAAAAGTCCGCGTTTCGCGATTTGCGCGAGCGTCCACCATAGGGTCTCAATATATTCCGGTTCGTAGGTGACGTAAGCGTTTTTGAGATCGAGCCAGTAGCCGATGCGCTCGGTCATCTTCTCCCATTCATCCTTGTAAAGCCAAACTGCTTTCTTCGCTTCTTCGTTGAAGCGCTTGATGCCGAATTTTTCGATGTCTTTCTTGGACTTCAAGCCCAGCGCTTTTTCCGCCGCCATCTCGACGGGGAGCCCATGCGTGTCCCAGCCGGCCTTGCGCGGTACATAATATCCGCGCATCGTCTTGTAGCGCAAAATCACATCTTTGTAGATGCGCGCAAGAACGTGGTGAATTCCGGGTTTTCCGTTCGCATAGGGCGGACCCTCAAAAAACACGAAGTGCTTTTTTTTCTTCGTCTTCTCTAGCGTCTTTTCGAATATCTGGTTTTTCCGCCAATATCCCAGAAATTTCTCTTCGATTTTCGGCAAATTGAATTCCTCTGGCATCCCAGTAATACAACTTCGATTATTTATTTTGCGAAATGAAATACATTTGCATATGCGACTTATTCGCCCAGCCGCACCAACTTCGAATTATCTCGATCACTGCTAAGTTTCGCCTCCGGCGTCGAAGTTGTATTACTGGACATCGTTATTCAATTTTATCTCGCAACGGACAAAAGAAAAAGGCCACTCTGCACAACCTAAAAATCAAATCCTCTCCGGTGTTCTGATGCCGAGTAAATTCATCCCCGATTTCAAAACCGATGCAGCGGCATCAATAAGCGCCAAAAGCGCCGCGCGTCGCTCCGCGTTTTCTTCTTTCATCACCGGCGTTGTTTCGTAAAATCGGCTAACTAACGCCGCGAGTTCGTAAAGATAACTTGCAAGATTATTGGTTTCCAAAATCTCCCCGCTTCGCGCAACTTCATCCGGAAATTCAAAAAGCTTACGCATAACTCTCAACTCCGCATCACCACCAAGTTTTCCTAAGTTACTTTCCTCTTTCCTCTTTTCACTTTCCACTTTACGAAGGATGCTCCGCAGTCGCGCATAGGAATATTGCAGGTACGGCGCCGAATCTCCGGCAAGCGAGAGCATTTGTTTCCAATTGAAAGTTATGTCTGTGTTGCGGTTTTCTTTTAAAATTCCATATTTTAAGGCGCCGATGCCTACCGCCTCGGCTACTTCTTGTTTTTCATCTTCCGGCAAATCCACATTCTTCGCGTCCACGGCTTCGCGCGCCAACTTCAATGCCTTATCCAAAACATTTTCGAGTAAAACCGCCCGCCCCTCGCGCGTAGCAAGTTTTTTGCCTTCTTCGCCTAAAACGAGCCCGTACTTCGCGTGTATTAGCTCAACCTTGTCCCGCAAACCCAAAATATCGGCTATCGCGAAAAGCTGCTCGAAATGGAGCGACTGCTCGTTCCCGACCACATACAAAACCTTCGCAGGTTTATATTTTTTGATACGGTATTCGAGGTTGGCAATATCGCGCGTAAGATAAAGCGACGCGCCATCGGATTTTTGGATAAGCGCCGGTGGCAAGTTGTATTTGCCTGCCGTGAACTTGTCGAATCGGTCTAGAGGAATTATAAGCGCCCCTTCGCTTTCTTTTGCTATCCCGTCTTTGCGAAGCCGCGCAACGAGCGATTTTATGTCTTTCTCATAAAAACTTTCACCGATTTCCGTATCGAATTTGACACCGAGCTGCTTATAAGTTTTTTGAAACTCTTTAAGCGATTCGTTTTTGAACCACTCCCACAATTTCCTATTTTCTTTGTCGCCTTCCTCGAGTTTTTTGAATTCTTCCTGACCCTTTTTGTCGAGCTCTGCATTGCTCTTTAGCTCATCATGAAAACGAACGTAAAGTTTCTGAAGCGCATTGATCGGGTCTGCCTTAACAGATTCTTCGTCGCCCCAAAGTTTGTATGCGGCAATAAGCTTTCCGAATTGCGTTCCCCAGTCGCCCAGGTAGTTCCAGCGGATAACTTTGTAACCCAAATTTTCTAAAATATCGGCGAGGGCGGCGCCAATGATCGTCGTCCGCAAATGTCCCACGTGCATCTTCTTCGCGATGTTCGGCTGGGAATATTCGACTATTACCGTTTTCCCTTTGCCAATATCGCTTTTACCGAAATCCTCCAGATTTTTCAAAACACGGGCAAATTCATCCTGAATTGTAATGGGCGAAATCCAAAAATTAATAAATCCCGGCGGCGCGGCTTCAACCTTTTCAAAAAATCCCGCGGGTGCAGATTTTTTGATTTTTTCCGCAAGCTCGCGCGCCAAATCCAGTGGGTTTTTCTTTTCTTGCTTCGCGAGCCTCAATGCAACATTCGTTGAATAGTGCCCCTGTGATTCGTGCTCTGGCATAAAAACTTCGGCGCCGGAAATCCCAGCTTTTTCTAAAATTTTTAAAATTTCCTCGCGCATGATTGACAAAAATAAAAAATTGGAATAAAATGGTTCTTGAAGAGCGGTGAAATGGCACCCATGCCATGGAGTTGTGCCCTCCACAATTCCCTGCCCACCCCCAAGGGCCACCGCTCTCTTTTCTTTTAAAGATATCAGGTATCGAGATGCAAAAACAGAAGCGCCCTCGGAAGAGGGCGCGAAAAAGAGTAAAAACAGATGGTCGATTTAGCAGGAAGGCAGCGTTGGCTCTACCGGCGTTCCCACGATCGTTGCCAAAAAAGACGGCAAATACCAGATGAATGGGATCGGCCAAAAAGCGACGAAGAAGAAGAGTGTGGCTGTCAAATTTTCTTGTGCGGAGCCGAGGCGTGGATTTTTCTTGCCAACATACTTTCTCATGGCAAGGGTGACGGTTGCCAGCGTTAAATAGACAACGGCAATCACTAGCGATTCTACAACTTCCAGCATGGCCATTCTCCTCTGTCTTATTGGATTTAGATGCTGATGGTATGATAATCTATTTTATCGTTTTTGTCAAATCGGAGCGTATAATAAACCCATGAGTAGCTTTCAGCAGCAAACCATCGCCGAAAATCGCAGAGCGGGATTCGACTATGAAATTTCCGAGAAATTCGAAGCGGGCATCGAGCTTCGTGGCCTTGAGGTAAAAAGCGCGAAAGCGGGGAAAATGCAGATCGCCGGGAGCTACTCAATCATCCGCGGGGGAGAGGTATATCTTATAAATTGCCGGGTGCCGCCGTATCAGACGGGAAATACTCCTCCGGACTACGACCCTGGCCGCACGCGGCGGCTTTTACTGAACAAGGGAGAAATCAAACGCCTCGGGGGGCTTCTGCGCCAAAAAACGGTGTCGCTTATCACGCTTCGCGCATACATCAAAAATAATCTCATCAAAATCGAGCTTGGGCTGGGTCGCGCGAAAAAAAAGCATGACAAGCGCGAATTACTCAAAAAACGGGCGGTGGAGATGGAAACGGGCCGCAGGTTAAAATGAATAACCGCGCCGCGAGCGCGCGACATCCGCTTGCGGCAGGCGGTTATTTACCGAGCACATAACGCTTATGTGCTCGGTTTATTATCTGCATGCCGCTCCATCTCCGTCATTTGCGGCGGAGCATTCGCTGGCAGATAATAAAAATATGTCCCGCCTCAAAAAACTGCGCCTTATTGAATTCCTTGTTGTCGGCTTGGTAATGGGAATTGCCGAAGATCTTCTGGCGGTTTATTTCTCTACGGGCGAGAGAATTGACTTTCGTGTCTTTTGGATAGTTTTCCTTGTGGCGCTTCCCTTTGCGGTTGTAAGCGAACTCGTTGTCGACCATCCGCGTTTCTGGGAGAAGATCTGGCCGCGCGAAGAAGTACGGGAACCGGAAGAAAATAAAGAAGTGCGATAAACAAGGATATCATCGGAAAAGATCTCCGTATTTGCTAAAAGCGGCGATTTTTGTTTTGATAAAGGAAGATTTTTTGAACTGGGGCTTACGCATGGCAGACCACCGGGGGGCCCTTACTCTTTTCATCGGTACGATGGGTTGCGGCAAGAGTGGAGATCTTTTGAAGTCGGTTAAAAAAGCGAAGCGGCACAGAAGAAGAACGGTCATTGGCTTCAAATTCGACGGGGACACAAGAGATCCTGGTAAAATTGCGAGCCGCGATTACGGCCTCGAAATGCAGGCCTATGAAATTCCCGCCGACAAACCGAACGAGATCTTTGAGATCTTGAAGGACCACGAAAAAAAGATCGGCAAGAAGTGCAATATTGTCGTGATCGACGAAGGGCAATTCTTCGCCGCGGATGAATTCTTCTGGGTGGTGGACGACCTTTTGAAGGCCGGCTACGACGTCATGATCGCCGGGCTTGACCTGAATTTTACCGGCCGTCCTTTCGGCGCCATGCTGCGCCTTATTACTCTCGCGCAAGATGGCAAAGTTTTTTATCCTGACGCATGGTGCAAATGTGGTGAGCGGGCAATTTTCCCCCAACGACTTCTCCCGAACGGAGAACTTGCTCCGTGGGACGGCCCGGAAATTGAAATTGGCGATGTGAACACCGCCGAACAATCCAAGAGGGAAAAAGAAGAACCGGACTATATCTATGAACCTCGCTGCCCCAACTGTTTTGTCCGTCCTCCGAAAAAGGACTCTTAAACTCAAAGGCGACACCGACGTGTCGCCTTTTTTTATGTGGAGATGGAGGGAATTTCGCTGCTCGGCCTTCGCTATAGATTTGTCGGCAATCCTTTTTGGAATCGCCCTATCAACAATTCTTTCTTATCCCGCCGCCATTTTTTGATTTGAATTTCGCGCCGCCGCGCTTCGGCGAGAATTCGATATTCTTCAAGAAAAACTATTCTGAATTTAGCCCTACCCGTGGTAAATTGAGCGCCGCGTTCCGCATTATGATAATAAATTCTGTTTTTTGGATTTTCGGTTATGCCGACATACAGCTTCCCGAAATCATTTTTAGCCATATATACGAAATACATAAACACATTATATGCCCATTCGACTCCTTGTTGCACTCGTCACTCAGGGCACTCGACTCCTAAGGTGGCTTGCCACGAGCGAATAAAAACTCCTGGTGGGAGTTTTTATGAATCGAGTGGAATATTCTGAAAATAGCGCGAACCCATTTCGAGCAGAAAATGTAGCTCGGCGGGCAAGCGAGGGAAGGAGGGGGTATGGGGGAGGAATTCTCTCGCTTGCCCTTCTCGCTCCCGCGCTCCGCGCGGAAAAATGGTGGCGCAATAAAATCAATTACATGATAGCAGAAAAATAAATTTTCTGCTATCAAAAGTTCTTTGTAAAAAATGAGAAAGGCCCCAGGTGGTGTGTTGCAACCACGAGGGGCCTTGTTGACCGCTGAGCTTCGCTCAGCGAATCCTGTAGAAACTCGCGAGTGTCTCCAGCTCGTCCTTCCACCGACTACCACCGTTCCTCTTGTCGAAGTACACGAGGACGAACACAGTGATGCCGCTTGCGACAACCGCTCGGATGGAGTTGGCGATTCCGTATGGGCTCGCCATCATGACCGCGGGAATAGTGCCGATGACCGATCCCGCGAAAATGAAACTCCAGTTACCGATCGAGTCGAACGCTGTGCGTTGTTGGATTGCTTTCGCGATCGTCGCGATGTACGCGACAACGAGAAGTGTCTGCGTCGTCCAGAAAGTAACGTTGGACTGTTCCTTATTGAAGGCCCAGTAAACCACCGCCACCATCATTACGACGAGACACGACTTCTGCATCCAGTCGAAAGCGACTTTGAACTCACCAGATCGCCACAGTACCATCGCGAGAACACCGAGCACGATTGTGATTTCGAACGCGGCCGCGTAAAGCGTCACATTCTCGATCAGCGTCCGACCCGGAATTGCGTGGTACGAGATCATGGCGAGATTCATCGCGAGTGTCCCGATGATCCATGTTGCAGGAGCCGGATTCACGCGACGACGGAGGATGAGTGGGCAGTACCAGCCCATCGCCCCCATCAGAGACAGGAAGGTCAACAGGCCAGCTGCGTTTTTCACTTGATCCTCCGTTCGGTTTGAGATTTTGAATCGCGTGTCCTACGCGACGAGGTCTAACTCGTTATGAGCAGCGCATTGAATATCTGTTAGCGCAACAAATGGTGTTTCAGCCACTCAATGCGCTGCTCATTTCAAAATCTCAAGGAGATTCGCTCGCAAATTTGCAAAGAACTTGAGTAAAAATTGA
>JBBUGM010000013.1:0-42833 GCA_038077975.1 Patescibacteria group bacterium | reverse complement strand
GCGTGGTAAGCACAAATGAGACGGTCCGCACCGGCTTTCGAAGCAGCGTAAGGGCTTTGGGGATTCAGAGGATGGCGCTCATCCATAAACTCGCTTTCGGCAGTGCCATAAACTTCGCTCGTTGAAATGTAGATGAATCGTTCTACGTTGGGACTTCGGCGGACGGCTGAGGCGACGTTTTCCGTACCAAGCACATTCGTATCAAAAAAAACCTTACCATCGACGATCGAGCGGGTGACGTGCGTTTCTGCGGCAAGATGAATAACATAATTCGCCTGCGCGACAAGTTCATCCACCAACTTTTTATCGCGCACGTCTCCCTTCACAAACCTAAAATTCGGAGATTTTTGAATGTAGTCCGGAATGCTCCGTAGGTCTCCGGCGTAGGTCATGGCATCAAGCACAACGTACCGATATTCCGGATATTTATTGAAAAAACACTCAAGCACCCGGCTGCCCACAAATCCGGCGGCTCCGGTAATAAGGACTGTTTTTTGTTTTAGCGCCATGCCTGTCATCCTACGACTCAACGGCTCCGTCGTCAAGTCGAAATGCTTTAAACTTTCCCCTCAACTTCCTCCATCCAAACATCCAGCATTTTTGTTTCGCGGCCGACAAGAGATTTTTCGAGTATGCGGCGGATCTGGGCGCGATAATCCAAACCTTTCTTAATCTTCTTCGCGTAACAAACGATGTTCGGCAAAGCGTTAAAGCCCAGTGGTCCAAGATTTTTTAAAAGCTTTTCGCCCACGGCAGGAACCTTGCCGCGCAAGAACGGCGCTTTCGCTTCAAGATTGTTCGAGATTTTCTCAAAACGGAAATCGCCGTATCCAAGCTCGCTCAAAACGTAGCGAAATTTATTCTCCGACCAGAAATCCTTGTGGTATGCCCAACTGGCCTCGTGTGAGCCGAATATGTGGCGCGCAAGCTGGAACTGGTCGTCGATGTTCCCTGCAATGAATTTTTTCGCCGACTCTTCGAAATCCGGCGTTTCCACGTGTAAAAGTCCGCCGATCTTGAGCCACTTGTGCCAACGCGCAAGTAAGAGCAGTGCTTCCTGCCGGGAAAAATGCTCTAAGAGATGGTGCGAGCGGATCTCGTCCACGCTTCCCGCGGGGCAATCGAGTTCGCGAACATCGGCTTCGACATCCACTCTCGCTTCCCGCACGGTATGCGCCTCGGGTGGCAGATCAATGTTGATGTACCCTTCAAGATATTTTTCCTGACAGCCCAAATGGAGCTTAACCGGCCCTATGTGTTTTTTTGAAATTGGATCGATCATGTGGATCGTTGTACGTTTGCGAAGCCCGTATCGCTATTCGTCTTTCGTCTTACGGCTACTACAACAAAAAACTAAAAACCAATGTGCCGAAATATTTCCCGAAATCTCTGCTCGTAAGTGTGTTCTTTTATCGTACGCTCGTATCCGGCGCGGGCGATAGCAACACGCTCGGCATCGTGTGCTAAGTAATATTTTATCTTATTTACCAAATCATTTGGCGAGTCGTAAAAAACCATCTCTTTCCCTTCTTCGTAATACTTGCCGATATCCTCGGAGCGCCCGGAGATGGTAAACGCGCCGCAACCGGCGAGTTCAAAGGGCCTCGCATGCGTGTGCAATATCGGGAAATGGAGCACAGCTTTGAGATTATCGAGAAAGTGAAAGTCGGGAACAATGCGGTTCACGGACTTTTTCAAAAAAAGACGCGCGATAACGGACGGATCGAAAATCGACTTCCTGTCGGTAAGGTTGAGGCATATCTTGCTGCGGCTGAAAATCTTGAGCATGTCATCATGAGAAATTTTTCCATTCGGCCAGCCATAGCCAAAACATTGAATGTTGATTCCCGCGCGCCTAAGAAAATTTATCATCTTCACGCGGCCGGATTTCTTTTGGCCGACAAAGCTGACGTCAATGTCTTTGACGGAACCTTCAAAAACGTTATTTCCTGAGCTCGTCGAAGGATAACGTTTTTTATATGGCCCCTCGACAAGCTCGGGGGATAATACAATCGGCTTGTACAAATTCGTATTGCACGCCCACTGCGAAAGAATCGCGTTATCGAATCCTGACTTTTTATACCAATCGACCGCGCGCGAATAAGTTGTAATAACGTAAGAAAAATATGGTGGCCAACGCCTCGAATAATTCCAAAAACGCCAATAATCATCCGCGAACCAGGCTACCGACGTTGTAAGCTGCTTTATTTGCTGGAGTGTTCGAATGTCTAATTCATCCGTATACATGAATGCAAAAAGCAAATCCGGTTTCTCGCGCCGCGCGATCTCATAGAGCTCCTCGTTCCACTTCTTTTTCCCGACTTCAAGAATTCTGTCGAATGGATATTCTACAACCTCTACGCCCGCCATTGCCTTGAGCGTGAGGAAAAAATTAATGTATTCAAAGCTATCCCTCCGCCGAGGGTCATAATTTTCCCGCCGTATGCCGGCATAAAGAATTTTCATCCCGCGCATAATTTTAATTCTCCCTGCTTAATTCCGCGATAATTCTTTTTTTCAGACGCGATGTTCGCATATCGTTCAGCTTCAGCTCGGGCACGCTTTTCACGGCCGTGAGAAGCGTCGTCAGGTTTTCGCCGTAAGCCACGAAAGTAAATTCTTTAACCATCGCTTTGTAGCGTCGCCAGTCAAATTCCGGCAAAAAAGCCAGGCTTAATATATCCAATTCGTCTTTGCGGCCTTTCACGGTGCCGCGCCGGTCCCGCCAGGCGTAAAGTTTGAGCAATAAAAGCATCTCGAGCGGCGGCGCCAAAAATCCGTCCCGCGCGACAGCCGCTTCTCGTATCTTTTCCGCTGGCAATCCGAGGTCGGAATAATGGGCCACATAGATATCGACGTCAAATTCTCCGGTTTTGATCTCATATTTTTTCAGGCGGTCATTTTTATTCGCGATAAATTCTTCGCGCAGGCGGCCAAGCTCATCATAATCCAAAACGATATCAATGTCTTTTGACTTTAGAGAGTGGGTGTACAAGAAAACTGCCCAACCGCCGATGAGAACGAAACGGTACCGCTTTTTGAGTTCCGATAAAAACCTGAAGCTTTTATCGGTTGTGCTGTCGTGATAAAACTGCATGGATTATATTCGTATATTGGCGATTACTCGAACATTTTGCGCTTAAGCGCGGCAATAAAATCCCTGGCGTACCATTCCGGCAAATTCCACAGATCGGCGAAGGTTTGCGCGTCCGGCGTTATCGCGCCGAATTCGCGGAGAAACGAATCTGCTCGCAAAACGAAGATGTTTGGCCGGCCATTCTCGAATGGAAATCTTTTTTTAATTTCCGCGAGCGTAGCTTCGTCGGCGTAAACGTAAACCGTGTCGTAATCAGCGGGGGCCTCGCGGTATTTTTTACGATACGCGCTGTAACAGGCAAAAATGGCTGCGGGCGGCATAACGCCTTCCGCTTCCTGCGGCGAAAGAGCGGCGCGCGTCTTGTAAATTATTTCTTTTTTGAGATTCCTGTGCGTCGCCCAAATATAAAGAAACTTTTCCGAATCGCGTACGATAAAATTTCTTCCGCTCACCTCAACGGCTCCCGTCTCGCGGGGAATCTTGAGGGCGTTAAAGACGGTGCTCAAAGAAAGGCCGAAGCGCTCGGCTAATTGCTTCTGGGTGAACTCCAGTTTCTTGTTTTCTATGGTCTGGCGCAAGATTTCGCGCCAAACAAGCTCTTTTTTGGTCATGTTTCGATTTTGGGATATAATTTATTGCCTCATTTCTACTATATTAGAAACAAACTAAAGACGCAAAACGGCGGTTGATCGGTCGCGGCCAAATCTACGCAATGATATCAATGTCTATGTCGCTTCGGGTCGTAATTTTCACCGTACAAATAATTATTATTTAAAGTTTGTGCTTCCCGCTCTGTGGATCATAAAAGCGATATTTTCATTGTAGTTCTTTGGAATGATCTTTACTTTCGGGTAACGGGCGCCCCAAACCCGGAACACCTCGTCGGCGAAACCCTGCCCCACCGTTTCAACATCGGAAAAATCAAGTGTTACGACCCCGAACTTCTCCAGCCCGCTCAAGACCCGTCTTGCCTGGGAACGAGAAATAAAATCCGAATCCAATTTATACAATTTGATCTTCGCTTCCGTACGGTCGAACTCGAACGCATTATCGGTGTATTTCCCGAACACGGCCTCGAGCGTTTTTTTCGAATGAAGATTGAGAAGGAAGTATACTTTCGTCCCCGGAACTGGGTTTTTCCGGTCACTGACGAATACATCGTCCACCATATTATTAAAACTTAAAACCTTGCGGCCGCTATAAATAGTAAGCACGTCGGCAACCTTTGAGGTGAAGAAAATGCCCTCACCGCTGTGTTTCCGCGGAGCAGTCGTTTGTTTTCCCTTCAAAAGATCTTGCACCGCCTCCAGCTCGTTCTTTAGCTTGCGCTTTTTCATAATATTCCTGAAAATGCCAACGCCGCGGTCCAGCACGGTGAAGCTCACGAATTCCCGGTTTCGATCTGCGACAATCTCAATTTTTTTCGACTTCGAATGCTCTATGGCGTTGTTCAACATTTCGGTGAAGGCGTAATCAACCATGCGCGCAATGCGTTCCGGCAAGCCAAGAAAAATTCCGGTTTCTTTTTTAACGTTATCCAGTACGATATCTTCGGACAACCCACTGTTATCTAAGATCTTATGGGTTGCAAGAATAGCGCGCCTCGCCGCGGGCAGACGCGACGCAGAAACGTAACGGGTCTGATTCGCCCTGCCCATAAGAACGATTTTCCCTTCTTCTCTAAGTTTCTTTAAAAAACGGTTAAGATAGGCGCGGGAAAAACCAGTTTCGCCGATAAGATCCGCGATTCGAAGCTCTTTTTTCTTCGAAAGACGCGAAATAATAAGTCGCTCAATATCCATGTTGACAACTTTAGCTTATAAATAAAAACTAAAGTTGTCAACAAGCTGACAACTCTCGACCCAACTTGGCGCCAAAATCGTCATTTCACCTGCCCGCCGAAGCGCTGGCGCAGGCGGGAGCCCCGCCCTGGCGGAGCGGGGTAATGTCTTATGTGTGGGATTCAAAACTGTCGCGGCGCCAAAGAATAAAACGCGGAATGGAGTATTCGCAATAACCATACGAGGAGCATAAAAAGTTGCTGCCTTTTGTCAAAACAAATAAATTAAAAACTGCCGCGATTTATCGAGGCGGTTTTTAGTTTTAATTTATTACTTCACAAACTTATTGTAGCGGTCGAAAGCTTGTTTTCTATTCCCGGCGCAATCAATAAACCAGGAGGTACTTTGCCGGATTTACCGGCACCGTTTGTGGTAAGATCATTTATCCTAACCAATGTTTTCGGCAAAGTACCAATATAAAGATCGAGGATTTCGTTTGCTGAAAGAACTCGCGAGAAAATAGCAACGTCATCAGCGTAACCCTCTAGATATATACCATTTCCCGGCCTCTGTTTGCCGATGTTCAAGAATACAGAACCAACGTTGGGCGTGTTGCTCAATGTAACTGCTGAGCCCTGTGCGGAACCATTTGTGTAAAACTGGACCTGCTTCGAGGAGGCAGTGTAAGTTGCCGATACCATATACCACGTTCCAGTGGCATAACTCCATGATACACTCGCATCATTGATATAGCCCAACCAGAAAAGACCGTTTGGGCCGGGGGGACCGAAACCTAAACCGGCCATTTGGTTAGAACTTTCTGCTCCCCATGAAACGTATCCTGATATACCCGATGATTGATTTGCCGTGAAATAGATCCAGCCCGTGATTGTAATATCGCCGTTTCCTATAGGAAGACCTATAGGATTGTTTTTCGTAATATAACTCGAAATGCCGTTAAAACTTGCTCCTTGATTGAATTTCCCGTAGCGGGAGCCATAAGACACATCAATATCGCTTCCATCATTACTGCCTCTTGCATCATTTGAATTACCTTCCATGCGGTAGTAAGAAATGAGGTTTGCGTCACTGAACAATGTGGTTGTAAATAACTCGGACGCGACGGCATAGGCAACAATAGCGGAAAAACAAAAAATCGTCGCGAAAATAAGCTTGCTAGAAGCGGCCAGACCAAATCTGTCCGACCATTGTTTAAAAAACTTCATTACTACCTATTATATGCTTGATATTTTAGAAATCAAGCCGGTTTTGCGTTGAAGACCTCCTGTGTCCGCAAGCCGGAGACGTGATAGTCAACGAATTCCTCCTGCATGGTGCGGCTGCTCGATTCCCGCCACGCTCTTCAGCGTCAAATAGAAATTAACGTATTCAAAACTATCCCGCCGCGCGGAGTCATAATCATCGTGCCGAATGCCGGTATAAACAACTTTCATCTAAAATTTTCGTCTTGACACCTCTTTCCCGTCGCGGTCGACAAACACCATTTCTTCGTGATTGTCTAATATCCTTTTCCTTAGTGCGAGAACTTTCTGTAAATATTTTTCGGCGTTATAGGCGGGAACGACGACCGAAACAAGCGGATTGTTGTTTGTGGCCACTAAAAAATTATACGCCTAAGTTAGGCGTAAAAAAAGATACTGCAAGAATGTAGATTATCGCTATGGCACGATACGTACCGAATCCGACCCTTCGATCAAAGTTCCGTCGATAAGCTCGCCGGTCAAATCTGCCTGAACATCGCCTTGCGATAATTGCAAGTCATTTGTAGAGAAATGAACTGTAATGTCAGTGAATCCGTCGCCGTTGATATCGGAATAGCTTGCCATCGGTTGACCGTTACTCCTAAATCGTACTGGAGCATTGGCAAGCGTGACCGCTATAAGTTTTATTTGTGTCACATCGAGTGTTGATGAACCAAGAATCGCAACTGGTATAACGCCATTTGAACCAAGATTGATGCTGTTTGGATAACTTCCTGGCTTGATATCAATCACAGCAGAAATGATTGGTGATCCCAACACCCATGTTTCTGTAAATATTTCCGTGGTACTCACTCCCCCGAATAAAACAATTTGATTGCGGGCCGCATCATAAGTCATCGCAAGGCCTCCACGACCGGATGGCGAAGAAGTAGTAACGACTTGCATCCAGTTGGCGCCGTCCCATTCCCATGTTGCGTTATCTACCGGATTGCTTGGGAACAAAATACCGCCGAAAAGTACGACGCGCTGGGTGTGCGCATTATACGCAAGGCCATAATCAGTCCTGGGAGGAGGTGCATTGGTAGAAAATTTTTGCGTCCAGTTATTCCCGTCCCAAACCCACGTGTCATTCGCGTAAGTAGTGCCATTCCATCCGCCAAAAAGCACCGTTTGCTGGCGAACCTCATCATAAACCATACGGGCGTGCGATCTTACGGGCGGAATCGTTGTCGGAAATTTCTGTGTCCAAGTAATTCCATCCCAAACCCACGTATCTCCAAGCGGACTTGGACTGCCAACACTGCCACCAAAAAGGACTACTTGCCCGCGTGCGGCATCATACGCCATTGACGCATGAACCCTTGCCTGCGGACCGGTTACATTCTTCTCATACCAATTAACACCATCCCAAACCCAAGTGTCGGAATAAACGGTGCCGCCCCCGCCACCGAACATTACAACTTGTCCTCTGGCCTTGTCATATGCCATTGTGGTAGCAACTCTGGCGGGAGGAATATTGACTGGCGATTGTTTTGTCCAATTTTCTCCATCCCACGTCCAAGTTTCGTTCGAAGAAACAAAATCAGAAGCGGTTCCCCCAAATAAAACTGTTTTGGCGCGATCCGAATCATATACCATCGCAGAATAGTAACCGATCTGCGGACTATTGATCGGAAACTTTTGTATCCATGCCACTAGGATGGCGCGGGCCGATAGAACCGAAAAGAAAAACAACGTTCCGAGAAGGAGCGCGATATAAAAAGACTTCCGCAAAACCACTCTCTGCTTCGCCGTGGCAACAAGCGATACGCACTTTGCGAAAACTGGCGGTACATATATCATGCTTGCATTATAGCGCAAAGCAATTCTTTGTCAACTCCTAAAACTTTCACTAAATATGATCGGGAGTTTCTTCCATCCACACGTCTAAGATTTTCGTTTCGCGGCCGACGGGAGATTTTTTGAGTATGCGGCGGATTTGAGCGCGATATTTTCAGCTTATTTTGAGTAATCACTCCAATTCAAATCTTGCCTTGAATTTCTCGCGAGGATAAAGATCGGTCTTCCGCAAATATTCGACGAGCGATTGTAGTTTTTCGAGAACCATCTCGGTCGTCACGGCCGCAACACAGGGAGAGGGTGCATCGTACGGAACGCTGAAGGCGCAATGCCAATTGTCGTTATAACAATCCATCCTCTTGTATACCCAAACATTTATATCTTGATAGCCGTAAAGAACCGAGAGGCCAAATTTCCCGCCGCCACTAATACCAAGCGATGGTTTCTTCAGGGCAATCGCAACGTGGATCGTCGAAGTATCATTCGAAACAACAAGGGCGCAATGTTTTACGAGAACAGCCAGCTCGAAAAATGAAGTTTCTCCCGCCAGATTCTTCGTTGGCACACGACAACTTTTCTGAAATTCTTGGACGCGCCTAAATTCGCTTTTGGAACCCACAAGCACGATGCTAAATCCTTTGCCAGCAAGAAACTCTGTTATTTTTATAAAACGTTCAGCTGGCCACGTTCGGCAGGGAGCGTTGCAGTTGATGTTGATAACCGCATACGAATTCGACTTAAGGTCGAATTTGCTCATTACTCCTTTCGTTTGCTCACCGGATTCAAAACCGGGCAACGCCGTAGAATAATCCTCTTCTTTAAATCCGGTGGCCGACTCGTATATCCATACATATTGCTGCAAGATGCTGGCCAGCGTTCCGTCTTTCCCAGAATCTTCCCGTATGGGCGGAATGAGCTTCGTATAGCGAGGCAATATTTTCTCGCGTATAAATTTGATCTGTCTTACCTGCTGGATATCGTGCGGTATATTATATTCCATTTCCTGGCCTGCGTGGCCGATGACTTCTTTCGCGCCGACGCTGACCGCGATGATCTTGCCCGCGATCTCCGGGACAACAAAATCGTGATTAATAACTTTGTAAAAACCGATGCGGCGCAGTTTGTTTATGAATTTAAAGCCGTAAAAGGGGTCGGCGACGAATTTCGTGTGCTGTAGGATCAAAACCTCATCTACGAAGTTTTTAAAAACTTCTTCCATCCCCCTTTCCTTGATCAGCAGAAAGATTTTCTTATCGGGAAATCTTTTTTTGTAATGTTTTAAGGCCGAAGTAAAAATAACAAGGTCACCCATAGCCTCCAGGTTTATAATAAGCATCCTTCCTTCATAATCAGAGGTGTTGACTGGAGCTCCATAAATCAGCAGAAAAAAAGACCGCAGAGCGCCCACTCCGCGTTTTATAAAAAATTTCAGAAAACTTTCTAGATGCCGAAACATTCCTTAAGCGAGAAAAGGCTTCAAGTCGGAGAGTTGGACAACGGCAGTTCCCCGGCGGCCAACCACTATTCCACCGGCATGGTTCGCCACTTCGGCGGCTTTAAATAGCGGCACGCCGGCGCCGAGCATAAGGGCAAACGTTGCAACAACCGTATCGCCCGCCCCTGTTACGTCGAAAACGTGCAGCGGACGGTTCGTAACATGAATGGATTTTCTGAGTCCGCGATCATGGGCGGTAAGCCCATGCGCTCCCCTCGTAAGCACTACGGAAACATTAAGCCGATTGCTAAGCAAGCGCGAAGCATCGGCCGCTCCCTTGTCACTCGCGGCATCAACGCCGGAAAAGAATTTCCCTTCGTTCGCATTCATGGTAATTGTATTGATACCCCTATAAAGTCTGATGTCTACGCCCTTAAAAAGAATGTCTGTGCCGCCTTTGAAAATCCCGGTATACGCAACAGGTTTTATATTCGCGATTATCTTTTTTCCTCCAAATCTTTTTTTAAGGGCTCGGATTGCCGTCTCCGTAACCAGTCCTTTTGCGTAATCAGAAATGATAATCGTATCCTGGTCGCCTATATTTTTCACAAAACGCTCAACTCTCTTTTCAATATCTTTAGTGATTGCGCCGATATGTTCGCGGTCTATCCTGGATAATTGATGAGGCCCCGATACCACCCGCGTTTTTAAGATAGTCGAACGCTTGGGCACGCGCATAAAACGAGGAGTGACGCCCATGCGGCGGCAAATTTTCTCGACCATCTTGCCTTCGCTATCATTACCGACAATTCCGAACAGCGTCACTTTACCGCCAAGTGCGGCGATATTCGCCGCAACGTTCCCGGCGCCTCCCAATGAATATTCACGCGACCGTTCAAACACGATCGGCACCGGCGCCTCGGGAGAGATCCGCTCGACATCTCCCTGAATATAAAGATCGAGCATAATATCCCCGAAAACGAGGATCTTTGCCGCTTTAAACTTGTCTACAACTTCCTGATATTGTAATTTCTGCGCAGGATGCATATTAGTAGGCCGCGGAAAAGTAAAACTTAATTTATATGTCCTTTATTATACAGAAAATCTATAAAAAGCTCAATCTTGACAATATATTGATTTTGATGTATAATTAAGCCAGCTACAATTTCAAACTTACAGGGAGGAGGACACGATGTCCACGTTAACTGTCTGGTCGCTGAACGGCGGCCGCTTCGTGGGCAATACTCCCCACGAAGAACCGCAAACACTGAAATGGCTGAAAGGACTTTCGGAGCCCGGTGCGACGGTGCCCGATGTTCTGTGTCTGCAGGATTTTCGGGTATCGTTGCTCCAGTATTTGCAGCCTCTGCCGCACTTCTGTTTTGTCGCCATGGCAAATCACAAGATCTGGGGCAAGCGGGAGCTTTGGGGCATTTGTATCGCCTCACGGTATCCGCTCAACGACATCGCTGTCCACTACACTTGGGGAGACGGCATTATCCGAAATCTCGAAGGTGTCGGAGATGACAATGAGCGGATTGGGTCAGGCAACATCGTCGATCCTCTTGTGCTTAGGTCTCTTAACTGGGCTGCGGTTGCTTGTTCGGTTTGTAAGCCCGGTGATCCTGCGCCTTGGCGCATCGCCACACACCATGGCTTTTGGGTGCGCGGTGGGAACTCTTCTCCGGAACAAATGCGGAGTACCGACTCACTCTGCGGTTTCCTTGCCGAACAAGGCCGGAGGCACGGTGGCATCGTCTACACCGCCGATTGCAACCCGGACAAGGAGGGCATGGTACTGCGCAGGTATGCGGAAAGCGATGGCCGCGACTGTTTGCCGCAAGACGTCAAAACAACGCTCGCCGAGCATCATCCGGCGGCGAAACTTGGCATCAAGGCCGACCATATCATGATCTGGCCGGACAAGGATGGCAAATTCACGTATGACGTCACAAACGTCTATGTGGACCCATCCCCCGGTAGCGATCACTTGATGCTCTGCTCAACCGTAAGCAGACATCTTTAAGGCGCTGAATCTCTTCGGAGAATCAGCGCCTCTTTTTTTACGGGATGGTAATTGTCGGCGCAAGATGCAATTCCTCAAACGTTAATGCACGGGTAATTTCGGGCTTGTGCATGGCGCGCAACACCGCATTCGCGATATCAGCTTTTGTCGGATAATAAAATTCTGTGAGCGCGGTAGATGTCGGACAGGGAACATTGGGACAGGCAAGAGAGATCGGCGCATCCAGCAAGCGCAAGGACTTTTGCTGCGCGACTTTGGAGATAATTTCTGATCCGACATTGAATACTTCGTTCGTAGTATCTACGCAAAGCAGTCGCCCGGTCTTTTGCACCGAAGCAATAATTGTTTCGTAATCGATCGGGTTAAGGGAAACAAGATCGATCAATTCCATGCTAACGCTTTCTCCGACAAGAGAAAGCGCTTCGTGCGCGGCGACGAAGCCATCTCCGTATGCGACCACCGTGATATCTTTTCCCGGCGTTGCCACTCGCGCTTTTCCAAGAGGTTCACCATAAACCTCGGTAGGCACGTCTTGCTTCACCTGAAAATTCCAACGTGGCTCAAGAATAACCACGGGGTTATTATCGCGGAGCGCGGAAACTAGGAGCCCTTTCGCCATGCGAGGTGTTGACGGTATTACCACCTTCAACCCAAGGGCGTTACCGAACAGTCCATAAAGCGCCTGGGTGTGCTGGGGGCCGTTCCCCCACTGCCTCCCCACGTTTATCCGAAACACGATCGGCACATTACTCACCCCGCCGAACATATAGTTCCATTTTGCCGCCTGCGTGAAAATTTGGTCAGCGGCGAGCAAACTAAATTCTACCCTGCCGTGATGCACAATGGGCCGAAGTCCATTGATAGCCGCTCCAACAGCCATGCCGGTCCAGCCGCCTTCCGAGTTTGGCACGTCGAGAACTCGCCCGGGATATTTGGCGTTCAATCCGGACGTGGTGCCATCCGCACCGTTCCTGTATGTAACACCAAGACCAATGACAAAAATATCGCGGTCGTTCTCCATCATCTGGTCCGTGGCCTCCTTGATGGCTTCGGTATATTTAAGAATTCTGTTATTGGGCATATAAATCGGTATAAAGATTTTCTTTCGGCGGATAAGGCGCGTGCAGGGCAAAATCAATACTATCTTGAACGATCTTTTTGGTGTCGTTTTCAGCGCCTACAATTTCCTTCTCCGAAACACCGTTCCTCAAAACGACCTGCCGCATCTTCTTGATGGAATCTTTTTCCGACCTATGCTCTGCGGTATCTTCTTCCCGATATTCTTCTTCAAAAACCGGACCGCTATGCGCGAGGTGCCTATGTGTCATACATTCCAAAACCGCGGGGCTGCCGGCTCGGACGCCCTCTATAAGTTTTTTCGCTTTTCCCAAGACGTCCTGATAATCATTTCCGTCGGCCTTGAGGTACATGACGCCGAAACCGGTTACGATCTTCTCAACGTGGTGCGTGTCAGCCCGCCTGTCTTTCAATTTGGAATTGGTTGAGAATAAATTATTTTCGACCACCAAGAGCAACGGCAGTTTAAAGAGCGCGGCGAGGTTAAGCGTCTCATACACAATACCTTCTTCAAAAGCTCCATCACCCAAGAAGGCGACCGTTATGCTGTTTTTGTTGTGGTATTTTTGCTCGAAAGCAGTACCGCACGCGATCGGTACGATGCCTCCCAAAATTGGCGTTGAACCCACGAAATTCACCGATCGATCGATCATATGCATAGACCCGCCTTTACCATGAGAAGAACCTTCCTCCTTGCCCAACATTTCGCAGATCATTTTTTTCAGATCACCGCCTTTTGCCAAGTAATGGCCGTGAGAACGATGATTCCCTAGGGCCTTATCATCTTTTTGGAGCGCGTCACAAACACCAACAGCCACCGCCTCTTGGCCGATATAGAAATGCACGAAACTCATGATCTTGTCCTTAAGGAATAACGCCGCGAGCTCCTCCTCCGCCACCCGTATCAGGAACATTTTTTTGTATGCATCCAAAAGTGCTGACATGGTCTATAAATCAATTAAAATCCGACTCGCTTTACCGGCCCGCATCAGCTCGATCGCTTCATTTATATGATCCAACGTCGTGCGGTGCGTGATCAGATTGTCTATGTCCAACGATCCATCCTCGAAAAGTTTTATGTAACGCGGAATGTCCTTGCTCGGTGAAAATCTTCCGCCCTGGGTCGCCTTGATCGTCTTGCCTTCGCTCGTGCCGAAGAGATTGTTGGCGTCTTTGATCTCTATTCTCGCTCCCGCCGCCAAATAACCGACGAGAATATAGCGCCCGCCGCTCGCAAGAAGCGGGATCGTGTCCGCTATGCTTTTTGCGTTTCCTGAGGCCTCAAGAATGACGTCGATTTCTTTTATGCCGAGTTCACGCTCGAGCGCATCTTTCACATCTTCCTTCGCACAGTTGATGAAGAGATCGCCATGAAGCGATTTGAGCACGTCTTTTTTACTGTCATGAATGTCAACGCCGATTATCGGGTTTGCGCGCGCAAAACGGGCCGCCTTCACTAAACATGCCCCGAGGCCGCCGAGGCCGATGACCATAACGCTTTCTCCGGGCCGCACCTGCGCTTCGTTTATCACCGCGCCTAACGCCGTAGAAAGTCCGCAGCCGAGGAGGGCGCAAAAATCATTCGGAGTTTCGTGCGGCACCGGAGTAATGCGATTTTCCGACACGATCGAATATTCGCTGAACGTTGTGGATCGTCCACTGCGTATGGTTTTCCCTTTAAAAATAAATTTAGGGAGTTCCGATTCGATGCCGTCGCCTTTGCGCCAGTGGATAACGACTTTGTCTCCTTTTTTTACTTTCGTTACGCCCGTGCCGATGTCCTCCACAATGCCGCATCCCTCATGGCCCAATAAATGAGGAACGAATTGCGCGTTATTCCTGTTACCCGCAATTTCATGGAGCTGCGTGCCGCAAATACCGCTCACGAGCACTTTCACAAGCACCTGCCCGAACGACAATTCGCCAAGCCCCACGTCCGTGACGACGAGCGGGGCATTTATTTTCTCCAATACGGCGGCTTTCATGTGTATATTTCATTATTTATTATGCAAAAAAACTGCGAAAAATCAAGTTTTTCGAGTCGCATTCTCCGCTTGCGCGTGCTTCGTATGCAGATTCAGACTATTATCTTAAATACCGCCTGAGTGAAATTAGTTTGCACCGGACAGATTTCTTTCTTGATGGGCTTCCATGATAGGGGAGGGACGAACGCATTGAACCACGCTGTCCACTGTTTGAAATAAACATATTTGCAAGATTCAGTTATCTTTGCAATGTAATTATCTTGAGCCTTCTTCGTCATTTCAGGAAATGTTGAGATGGAAATGGCGAGATCGGCTTCCCGGGGAAATCCATATTGAACGGCAAGGCCCAATGAGGAAAGATACTTTTCTGATATGCTCCTTGTGGGTTCAATATCTACGATGTGATATTCGTTTTTCAGGAAAGAAATAAAGGCGTATGCCATTCTCCCATAGCCGGCACCGATTTCTACGACGCTTGAAACGGATGCGTCTTTCAATTGCTCGACGAGCCAGTTCAGCTCTAGCGACGTATTGGCAAGATCCTGCGATATGAGCCTTCCTTCCCACATTACAGGATAGGGATTTCCCATCTCTGGTTCGGGTAATTTTGTTATTCCCAACCGGTCGTTTATCTGGGCATAATTCCACAAGAGCCTGACGGCAAAAGCATAGATTTTAGCATTGCTTCTTCCCCAGAATTCCGACGGAGGCAAGTTCTTTAGCGCCCTAAGAATCGTAAAAATGGAACTAATTTTCAGCAAAAACTTCATTTGAGCCGAAAGCAAATCGATATAAGACCATTTCCACTGGAAATAGTTTTGATTTATAGTCCGCTTAAAGTTCAGGGTGTTTTCTTTCCGGTGGGACTTTTCGAAAAAACTCCAAAGAATGGATTTGTCTTCTGTTGACACGTAGGAATGAAAATTGATTTATATGCGATCATGCGCGGACAATACTTTCTCGGCCGCTCTTTGAACAGAACTGCTTTGTTTCGGCTTAATTTTTTATCTTCTCGTACCAATAATCCAAAAGGTTTCTTAGGGTTTCTTCAATGGAGATCTTGGGCGCCCAACCAGTCAGCTTCCTACACTTTGAGGTGTCGCATATCTGGACGGGAATATCGATCGGCCTCACCAATTTCGGATCCACTCTCTTCTCAATCTTGCCCGTGAGCCCCTCCATTTCAAGCATCTTGTCCAAAACCTCGCCCATCGTGTATGGCTTGTCGCCGCCCACGTTGTAGGCCTCGCCGGGAGTGAACTTCTGCATTAAAAGGTGATAGGCCATAACACAATCCGTCACGTCCATAATGACCCGCTTGCTCGACAAGGTTCCCACGTTAATTACCGGCTCTTGAAATCCTTTTTTGATGCGCACGATCTGGTAAGCATCGGAAGAGATCGAAAAATTCTTGCCCCGCCTCGGACCGGTATGAGAAAACGCCCGCGTTACAAAAAACGGCAGTTTAAGCGACTTGGCCCTTTCGCGGACATAGAGATCGGCCGCGGCTTTGCTTACGCCGTAGGGATTCACCGGATCAATTGGGAATTTTTCGTCGATTAGCCCGGCGGATTCCGCGGGCGCTCCGTATACTTCCGACGTGGAACAAAACATCAAACGACAAGTTGGCTGATATTCGGCTATCGCTTCGGCAACGTTCACGGTTCCAACCGCATTGGCCTCGAAAGTTCCTCTCGGGTCGAGAAAGCTCGTCGGCGGATGGCTTTGAGCCGCCAAGTGATATACTCCGTCAAATTTATTATCTTTAAAAACCTCGCCGATCAAATTGCGGCTTGTCAAATCTCCATACAAAAATTTTATCTTGCTGTAGTTTTTGTCCGGAACCACGTCAAGGATGTCGGCTTCCATGCCGTTAGAACAACGAACCAAGCCATAAACTTCGTGATCGTTTTCGATCAGCAAATTCGCCAAATGCGGCCCGGCAAAGCCGGTAATTCCGGTTATTAAATATTTCATTTGTTCAATAATATGATCTTTTCAAATATAAGACAAGGCTCTAGACGGCAATTAATGCGTCTATATATTCGCACCAAGTATGGAAAATCAATTCGTGGGCTTCCTGTATACGGGCAACTTCGTCCGACGGCACGGCAATAAGCACGTCGCAAATTTTTTCAAGGCCGGCTCCTCTAGCGCCGGTTAGAAATATTACTTTCATTCCGCGCTTGCGCGCCTCTGTGATCGCGCGGAGAACATTCGGCGACTTGCCGCTCGTAGAAATTGCGACCAAAACGTCGTCCTTCTCCCCCAATGCTTCAACTTGCCGTCGAAACACTTCTTCGAACCCGTAATCGTTGCCGATAGCGGTTAAGGCCGATGTGTTCGTTGTGAGGGACACGGCTCGCAGGGGACGCCTGTCTTTCTTGTATTTGCAGACCCATTCGGCCGCCAAGTGCTGCGCGTCCGCGGCCGAGCCGCCGTTGCCGCAAACAAGAAGCTGGCGATCGTCTTTCGCAGCGCCAAAAAGCAGTTCGGCCGCGCGGCGAACATCGGGCAAGAACTCTACGCTCTGCGCTATCACTTCGCTATGCCTTCGGAAAGCCTCTTCCAATATGTCTGCCATAAAAATCAATATACCATGCACAGCGATTGTCGTAAAATCGAAATCGTGATGTAATAAGCGGATGGACGATGTCTATCAAAAATCCTTGGAGCTCCACAAAAAACACGGCGGCAAACTCGAGGTCGGGGGCAAGGTTCCGCTAAAAGATAAATCTGATCTTGCGCTCGCCTATACTCCCGGCGTGGCGGAGGTTGCGCGCGCGATCGGGAAGAATAAAAACGATGCGTATGAATACACGATAAAAAGAAATTCCGTAGCGGTTGTCTCCGACGGCTCGGCCATCTTGGGCCTCGGCAACCTAGGGCCAGAAGCCGCGATACCAGTCATGGAGGGCAAAGCCCTGCTCTTTAAAGAACTTGCCGGCATCGACGCTTTCCCTATCTGCCTCGCTACACAAGACGTCGAAGAAATTATCGCGACCGTTAAAAACATCGCGCCGGTTTTCGGAGGGATAAATCTTGAAGACATTGCGGCGCCGCGTTGTTTTGAGATCGAAAGGCGGCTCAAAGAGGAACTCGATATCCCCGTAATGCACGACGACCAATGGGGCAGTGCGGTTGTCGTGCTCGCGGGACTCGTGAACGCCTTAAAGCTCCGCGGCTCCCGAAAAGATGATGTAAAAATCGTAATAAACGGCGCGGGGGCGGCGGGAACAAGCATCGCAAAAATCCTTTCCGAATACGGTTTCGGGGACATCACCGTCTGCGACAGTAAGGGAATAATTTCCTCCGCAAGGAACGATCTCAACGAATACAAGCGTGAGCTCGCAAAACTTACAAAAAAACCTTCAGGAAATCTTGGCTCTGCGGTAAAAGGGAGTGATGTCCTTATAGGCGTAAGCAAGGCGGGGCTTTTCAGCGCGGAAATGGTAAAAAGCATGAATAAAAACCCCATCGTTTTCGCCCTTGCGAATCCTATCCCGGAAATCATGCCTGATGAGGCGAGGCGGGCAGGAGCATTCATAGTCGCAACCGGAAGGTCCGACTTTCCGAACCAGGTCAACAACTCACTCGCCTTCCCGGGTATTTTCCGTGGCGCGCTCGATAATAAAGTTCGGCAGATCACGATGCCGATGCTCTTGCGCGCCGCCGAAAATTTAGCGAACTACGTGAAAAACCTGAAACCAGAGAACATTCTACCAAGCTCTCTTGATAAATACGTAGTACCCGAAATTTCGAAGGCAATCAAATGAAAAACTCAAAAATCAAAGAACTCGGCGAGATCGTCAAAATAGCCAAACGCGCGAAGGCCAAGGGATTGAAGATCGTAACGACGAACGGCTGCTTCGACCTCATTCATGTGGGCCATATCAGAAATCTGACGCACGCCAAATCACTGGGCGATGTCCTTATAGTCGGAATAAATTCGGACAGCTCGGTAAGAAAATTCAAAGGTAAAAACCGTCCGATCATAGCGGCAAAAGAGCGGGCCGAGATCATAGGATCGCTCTCGTCGGTAGATTATGTGTTTATTTTCGGAGATCGAGCGCCGACCGAATGGCTCGCCAAGGTAAAACCGGATATACACGTAAAAGGCGGGGACAGGAAACTTTCGGAAATACTAGAAAGGCACGTTCTCGAGCAGATCGGCGCGGAACTGGTATTTCTGCCTATCATAAACGGCAGGTCAACGTCCGCGTTGATCAGAAAAATAAAAAATTTGCACCAGGACTAAGACGCAGCCGACAAACTATCGCGCGAAATATTTCTTGATTTTTTTATAGACACTCCAGATCGGCCACATCACAAAATAGATGTGGTATTTTTTCGCGAAGTAAATGTCCATTACCTTGCGGTACTTCTTGCGCTTCCATGAGGTTTTATTGATGTAGTAAATATATTCCGGCTGGTAGGGGAGCGCGGAGAAAAAATACCACGGCTTACCACCCCCAGCGAAGTGGACGATAAGCGGGTTGGGCTCTTCCTCGGAGTACGCTCTTTCGGGTATCGCTGCGGCTATAAAATTGTATTTCATGCCAAGCTCTTTGTAGTCGCCCGCAAGCACAAGATTGAGGGCATCTTGCTCGTGATAGCGAAGTTTGCCCTGATGTTCGCGGAGAAGCCGGAGAAGTTTTTCTTCTGTTCCGGATTTTCTCCAAAGTTCAAGGTCGACCAAAACCACGCCGGCGTTGAAATAGGCGGGCAATTCTTGCGCCACGGGCCAATTGATGTCTTCGCGCAACCTTTTCAAGTGCGTCTGCCTTTTTTCCTGCTCACAGTCCGGAATAGCCCCGAGCACTCTCCCCTCAAGGTCGATGTTTAACACCTCGGCGATGTCCCCCCTCACAATAACATCGACATCAATGTCGATCACTCTGCGGCATTCCGCCGGCAGAAAGTGCGCCAGAAAAATGTGGTGGTAGATTTCGATCGGCGCGTAGTCTATATTGAATCGGAGAACTCTCGGGATTTTTTCAAAAAGCGCCTTCGCGGGAACGACGTAATTGATGACAAAATCATATTTCTTCTCCAGCACTCCAAGACGCTCCTTGTTCTTGGCTGATATTCCAAAGTCAACAACATACAATTTAATTGGGTAATCTCCTTTTTTGTTCTCGAAGAGGGAACACAAAGCAACCCCGAGAAGCATGGAGTAATTGTCGTTTGAGGCGAAAATAACGCTTACTGTATCCTTGTTTGCGATTTTCATCTTCGTGTCGAGTTTAGTTAATTTGGCCTGCCGCCACGCCAAGCATAAAGATATCCGTATTTACCCTTGCCAGGCGTAACGAATTTATAATCAAGCGTGCGGAAAATTTGCTTCATTTCTTCAAGATTATCGTGATATTCCAAAGCGATGTTGTCTATCCGAGCGAAGATCTCCCTTGGCGCCGTCCGCAAAATGTCTACCTCGGAACCCTCGCAATCGATCTTCAAAAAATCGCACCTCCCCGTTTCGTTGATAATCTCGCGAAGCGTGATCGCTTTTGCGACGAATGGGATCCGCTTCAAGTGTTCGTTATATATTACACTGTTTCCCGCATCTCCGCCGGGCGCCTCGTAAATATTTATTTCTCCGCTTTTTCCGGCAACCGCAAGTTTGTAGCAGTGGACGGGTAATCCGCGCGTATTCTCCGAAAGAAGATCGAACTGGCGCGGCGTCGGTTCATAAGCATAAACCGTGGCACCGCTTTTTGCGGCAAGCACGGCAAA
Source organism: Patescibacteria group bacterium (assembly GCA_038077975.1). Taxonomy (GTDB): domain Bacteria; phylum Patescibacteriota; class Minisyncoccia; order UBA6257; family 2-01-FULL-56-20; genus JBBUGM01. The sequence goes on along the minus strand of JBBUGM010000013.1, from coordinate 22,634 downwards.
AGCCCCGAAGTTCGCGCCGATATCGATAACGACGTCGCCCGGCTTGGCCCTGTAGTGCTTTTGGTAGAGATCCATCAGCCACACCTCCTGCAAGGTCCCGACGTCCGTTTGGGCATAGTTGATCTTGAAAGCAGGTCCGCCTCGAATGTGGAACAGCCCCATGCCCTTCTTCCGCACAAAAGAAAAGCCGAAGCGATATCCCAGCCATAGACCCCAGCTCTTGAACATCGCTATACCCCCTAGCACGAGTCGTACCCTTCTTGCGATATTATTGATTGTTCTCATGTCATTCGCTATGCCTTATACCAGACGAACAGGCGCAAAAGCGCCATAAAGTTCCAGAATATAAGTTGGAACTTTTCTCCCGGCGTTAAAATTTTCAGGCGCGATATAAAAATCATATTGGGGAACAACAGTGGTGAAAAAAGCAATATGAACCTTGTCTTAATATTGGATACTATCCGTTTCGCCCGCAAGAATAGGCTCGGATTCGGGTCAAGAACAAAGTTTTTGGTACGCTTATAGAAGAGAGGTTCATCTACAAGAACAAAACGCCCTTTGGTTAGGCAATGAAAAACGAAGTCATAATCAAGAAATGGCTCGTCTTTAAATTCACAATCCGCAACTTTCTTGCGCCTCATGAGACCAAACATCGGTGCACTTTTTTGACAGATGATAGGTAATAAAATAAATTCTTTGAGGCGGCCGTATAAATCATGCTTAAACGGAAAAAATAATTTCGGATCTCCTTTTTGCATTCTGCCCAAATCGTCAAAGTCAAAGAAGTTAGCTGTGGCAATTACTGCATCCGGATTGGCATTCAAGGCCTCGAGACACTTTTCTATAAAAGTCGGCGCCCACTTGTCGTCATCCGAAGCCCACATAAAATACTCGCCTCTGGCGTTTTCTTTAAGAAAATCGAAGTTCTTGGCGTGGCCTATGTTCGATTTCTGCCATATATATTTTACGCGCCGGTCTTTCCTTGTGTATTTCTCGCAGATCAGCGGAGTATCGTCGGTAGAAGCGTTATCGGATATCACCAACTCAAAATTCCGGTATGTTTGCGCAAGAAGGGAGTCCAATGCTGTCCCGATATAGTGGGAACGATTCCTTGTTCCCAAACCAATGCTTACTAATTTATCTTGATTCATATTCCTCTTTATTCCTTCCTGAATACTCGAGTGTCATCTTAACGCCTTCTTTCGGAAAAATTGTCGGCCTCCACTCTAACTCTTTCTTTATTTTTGAAATATCCGCCCAAAACCCCTTGGGTTTCCGGGGCTCGCGTAAAATCTTCTTGCCGTAAACCAAATTAGCAATGCGGGCGTTCGAAGTTAATTTGCCCGTTCCAATATTATATACGGCGTAAGGGTTTTTGCCGCGCGATTCCACGAGTTTTACCAACACATTCGCAACGTCCTCCACATAAATAAAATCTCTCCCGTCGAGAGGTTTTTCAAGTTTGGGATGATTGTCTATCTTTTTGCTCGCAATCAAATGCGAAATCAAAGAAGGTGATTTTCGCCCCGGACCATATACAAAAAAAAGGCGTGTCCAGTAAAATTCCATGCCCGCGCGTTCCGCGATCTCCTTCCCAAGCCAGTGCACTGCGGTCTTCGCGGCCGTATACGGCAACATCGGACTGAGCCCCATATCCTCGCGCAATTTTCCCGTTGCGGCACCATATTCCCAGCATGTCCCGGTCGCGATTATTCTTTTGCACTTCGCTTCTCCAAGGATGCGGAATAAAACAATGCTCTGCTCCATGTTTTTAACGCTCGTATCAACTCCGTAGTCAGGAATGTCCTCCCATGCAAGATGGATACACGCATCCGGCTTCAATTTTTTAATGGTGTGCTTCCACGGCGAAGTATGGGACAAACCGCCTTTGACAAAAATTAGGCGCTTACTTTTGCCGAAAATTTTTGTAGCCCTATCGAAGTTCCGAACAAGCAAAAAAACCACGTGCCCCCTTTCCAAGAGGCGTGCAACGGTCGGTCTACCGACAAACCCGGTTCCTCCGGTAATAAAAACTTTCATTACAATAAAGATAACAAAATCTAGCCAAAAAACGACTCTATCTGCTGGTCGGTAATATGCGCTGCGTCTTCTCCGTTATAAAAACCCCGGTACCAGTCAAGGGTCATTCTAAGCGTCTCGTCGATATCAAAATTTGCCCGCCAATGAAGCAGTTTCCTTGCTTTATCGCTGTTTAATTTCAAAATATTATCTTCGTGCTTCGCGGCGCCTTTCTTAATCGAATACGACCCCCTTCCCAATATACGGAGTGTTTTTCCCAACAATTTTTCTACCGATAAGAAACTGCTGGCATCCGGCCCGAAATTCCAACCCCCAGAAAATCTTTTTTGCCTTCGTAGAGTTCGCGAGCAAGCAATAAATAACCGCAGAGGGGGTCAAGCACGTGCTGCCATGCTCTCACGTGCCCAGGATTACGGATAATAATTTTTCCTTCGCTCGTAAAAATATTTTTTACGATATCCGGCAGTAATCGATCTTCAGACCAATCGCCGCCACCTATTACGTTCCCGGCCCTCGCAGAAGCCACCAGAGTTTTGTGAGCCGCACCGTAATCTTCGGCAGAAAAGAAAGATCGCGCATAAGAATCGATCACTATTTCAGCAGCGGCTTTGCTTGCACTATAGGGATCGCGACCACCGAGTTCGTCTTCTTCTTCGAAGGCGCGGCCGGGATGTTTGTGTTTATAAACTTTATCAGTGGTGATAATAACGGCTGATCGAACTTTGCCGTATTCTTTCACGGCCTGGAGTACATTCGCCGTGCCCATAATATTCGTCTCAAACGTATAGAGGGGATCATCGTAACTTCTCCGAACCAAGGGTTGCGCCGCGAGGTGGAAAACTATTTCCGGCTTTTCTTTTAAAATCACTGTCCGAAGATTTTTAAAATTTCTGACATCGGCGAAATGGTTGCCAAGTTTGCGTTCGAGGCGTAACAAGCCGAACAAATTCGGGCGCGTATCCGGTTTAAGCCCGACTCCCGAAACTTTTGCGCCGCAGTAGAGCAAGATCTCGGCAAGCCAAGCCCCCTTGAAACCGGTGTGGCCGGTAACCAAAACCTTTTTCCCTTTATAAAAATCTTTAATCCCCCTCATTTTTGGGCAAGCGTTGGTTTTTTCTCCCAAACCGCCCAAGGCCTCTCATTTTCCCACAATGCGTTTAACTCTTCCATCTCTGTATAGGTGTCCATGGATTTCCAAAAACCATCATGTCGATAAGCCGCTAGCGTTTTTTCTTTAATGAGCTTTGGGAACACATTTTCCATGGCCTCCTCATCGAAATAACCGAGTGCGTCCCTGCCGAACACCATGAAGCCAGCACTAATATAATCGTGCAATAACGGTTTCTGATAAAAATCAGTGACTAAATGATTTTCTTTATGAATATTTATTAAACCGTATTTTGAATAGGGGTGAGTGGCGGTTATGGTTGCTTTTAGGTTTTTACTTTTATGAAAGTCTACCAATTTACGTATGTCTATATCAGAAACTCCGTCGCCATACGTAACCATAAAAGAGTCGCCCCTAACATATTTGCCTGCCTTCAAAATTCTTGCGCCCGTCGAGCTTTCATCGCCCGTGTCAGCGAAGATAATGTTGAAACGGCCCTTGTCCTCGGGGAAATTATTTTCATCGGAAAAATAATCGCGGATCATTTCCCCTTTGTACCCCAAGGTCAAAATAAAATCGCGAAACCCATAATGGGCATAAAGCTTCATAATATGCCACAGTATCGGCTTGCCGCCGATCTTGACCATTGGTTTTGGCTTGAATTCCGTCTCTTCCCGGAGGCGAGTGCCCTTACCGCCGCAAAGGATAATCGTCTGCATTGAAAAAATACTACGAGAAAACCCAAAAAAATGCAAGTTTTTGTTTTAAGACATTGAAATTAGACACTCAACCCACCGCCACTCTTCTTTAAAAATTCTTTGAAACTTTGGGCTTTCCCATCTTGTTCCGAAATCACCGATGGATTTTTGATTGGCCATACTATGCCCACATCAGGATCGTCCCATTTTATCGAATCATAACTTTCGGGATCGAAATAGTTGTCCATCTTGTAAATCAAAGTACAATTCTCCGAAAGCGTGCACGTCCCATTGGCAAACCCGCGCGGTATTATGATCATGTTTTTCTTTTCCGCCGATAAGATGGCGGAGTCCCATTTCCCCAATGTTGGAGAATTCTTTCGAAGATCGACAAAAGCAAAAAAAGTTGCACCCGCTACAACCCTTATCGCCTTAGCTTCCACATGCGGCGGATATTGAAAATGCATACCCCGAACGGTTCCTTTAAATCTTGAGAAGGATTCACTTTCCTGCACCCAATTCTTGTTTAACCCATATTCTTTAAAAACCTTTTCGTCATTGGTGCGCATAAAAAAACCGCGCTCGTCCTCGTGCGGTTCAAGCCATATCTCGAATAATCCGCCAAATTTTTTTTCCTTTATTTTCATAAAAAGTGCTACGAGGTGTGCTTTTCGAGAAATTTCCGGACCGCCTCCGTCATGCGATTAAGTTGTTTTTGCGTAAGACCATGGTGACAACCAACAACAAAACCCCTTTCCATAATACCGTTTGTTATCGGAAATCCTTCTTTTATCGATCTATGGGAAATTTTTTTAAATCCCGGCTGCGAAAGGATATTACCGGTAAATATTGGACGAGTTTGAATGTTGTGTTCCTCTAAAAATGTTAGAAGCTCTATTCTTGAGAATGGAGCGCTCTTCTTAATTGTAAGAGGAAACGCGATCCATTGCGTTTTCGAATCCGGATTTTGAATGGGAAGAACAAAAAATTCCTCATACTTTTTGAAAAATTTCAAAAGAAAAGAAAAATTATGTTCGCGAGTTTTTCTAAAGATGTTCAATTTATCAAGCTGCGCGTTCCCGAAAGCCGAACACATTTCCACGGGTAATAAATTGTAACCAACCTCATCAAAAATGAATTTTGCATCATAAGGAAGCTTACCCAACCTTCCCATAAAACGCTTGCTGATGTCTTCTGTCTCTCCAAAAAGCGCCGAACTCCTGCCCCAGCCGCGCAATACTTTCGCCCTATCCTTCATGGCCGGACTGTTTACCATGAGCATGCCTCCATTGCCTCCGGCGGTGATAATATGAGAACCAAAGAAACTCGTCGTAGAAATATCGGAAAATTTTCCGCTGGGCGCCCCGCGCAACGTAGCACCAAGAGTGTCACAAGAATCTTCCACAAAGAGAAGGCTATGCTTCTTGGCAATTGCTTTTATTTTTCGAAGGTCTGGCACATTGCCGAGAAGGAGAGGCACCATTAATGCTTTGGTCTTTTTGGTGATAAGGGATTCTATTTGCGAAACATTGATGGTATATTTTCCTTCTTCAACATCTGCGAACACCGGAACAAGGCCTTTCTGCACGAGCGGCGCAACAGTTGTTGAAAAAGTCAAAATTGGCGTGATCACTTCCGATCCTGCCGGCAAATCAAGTAATTCAACTGCAAGCAGGTTCGCGGATGACCCCGAATTCACCATAATGCCATATTTTTTTCCGAAAGCCTCCGCAACTCGACGCTCGAATTCTCGTGTTTCCACTCCCATATTTGTTCTATGCTCCCGCATTACGCCTAACACTTTTTTCTCTTCTCTCGAATCGTATACCGACAACGCATAAGGGATTCTTACTCCTTTGGGTTTTTTGTGCATAAAGAAATTATAAAATTATCATCTATCGAAATCAACTATTAGATTATTTAAATTCCGTAAAACCAACCGCGAGCATTACGATCGGCGTTATGATTAGAGGTTGTCGACCAATATATAAAGAAATTGCCATCCGCCGAATTCCGCCATAACTTTCGGCCGATCTGAAGCCACGGGTCACGGGCACGTTCCCAATCCTCTCGCCAAAATAACAAAGTCGGTATTCGAAAAACTCGCCTTAAGAAAGGTAGGTTTCGTTGTCTAGCTTGAAGATCGTCTGACTGCCTTCGTTCTCGAAACGGAACGGCACATGAAGAAATTTTCCGAGTGTTTCCCTGATGCGCGGCTGAACTTCCGGTTCCGCGTAGAGAAGCATAAAACCGCCTCCGCCGGCGCCCAAGATTTTGCCGCCCAGTGCTCCCGCGCTTTTTGCCGCGGCATACATACCATCGATGTGGCTGTTCGTTATCTTCGAAGAAAGCCCGCGTTTGAGGATCCACGATGCATCAAGAAGGCGGCCGAATTCTTGGAGCCGCGCCGGACCGGCGGCGAGTATTCGCGCAGCCTCCGGAACCATTGCTGCCATTGCGTGAAGCTCCTGTTCTTTTTGCTTGATATTTTTGATCTGCTCCGCGGCCACCTCGGAAGCGTTGCGCGCGAAACCGGTGAAGAAAAGCATGAGGCGGCCCTCGAGCGCCCTCGCGGTTTCCGGCGATACTGAAACGGGGATAACTTCAAACTGTCCTCCTTTGCGAAATTCAATTTTGTTGAAACCGCCGAAAGCGGCCGCGATCTGATCCTGCGAACCGACATTTTCTTTTATAACGTTCTGCTCGATATGAATTGCTTCCTCGGCAAGCCGCTTCTTGGAAATTTTTTGCTCATTCCGCAGGGCATATAATGCGTGCAAAAGGCCAACTGTGAACGAAGAACTAGAACCCAGGCCCGACATCGCCGGCAGGTCGCCGTTGTGCTGCATTTCGATCCTTTCTTTGGTGTTTGTGAAAGCAAGACACGCACGCACCGACGGATGCCGGATCTCCGCGATCGTCTTCACATGTTCCTGCTCGTTATAACGTATCCGGTAGTTATAATCGAAAAAAGGCGGCAGGTGCCTGCAGGTGACGTAACAATACTTATTGATAGTTGTTGAGAGGGTTGCGCCGCCGTGCTCATCCACCCATGTTGGATAATCAGTACCGCCGCCGAAGAAAGAAACGCGAAATGGGGTTTTTGTTATGACCATTGGGATTAAGACCGACTACAATAAGAAAAGTCCAAAAACTCAATTATCCTATCACAGGATATAATGTAATCCAGGTTCCGACGAGCAGTCAAGGCGGGTTGCGCTATCTCTGATCAAGCGCCAAAACGATTATAATCCGCATGCCGAAAACGGTGAAGCGCGTATATCCCTTCGTTCCAAGGACTTTTTATGATCCTGTTAATTGAAAAACCGTTCACTTTCGCGATCTTTTGATCGTCGTGGTTGTTATTAAACTCCTTGATAGCAAGCAATTCCCCGGTAAACTCGTTGTGACAAGTGCCATCTCCCATCACGTCATCAAAATAGCAAAGCACTCTCGGTAAAACATTTTTGTCGTCGGTATCAAAAATTTTCAACGCATCTTTTGTGTTGTTATAAAAGCCGAGGTCGAAAGAAATGAACCCGATCGGCGCGAAGTCGCGCCTTTCATATATCTTTCTCACTGTATTGCGAACATCTCCAACGATCAGTTCGGCTTTCTTTAGCTTGTTGGAAATTTTTTGCATTCCTCCTTCTCCCATGTTGTAATCTCCGGGTCTCCAATAATAGGGCATATCTCTAAAATCGTTCGACACGACGTTCCCGGTGCCGACATCGAAGCCATACACCTGGATCTCGATGCCATATTTTTTTCCCGCCGCCATCGCGGTTTTTTCCATATCCATAAGACCATAACCTTCTGCGACGCCAAATTCGATCACTGAGACGCTTTTGTGGCCAAGATTCCTGGCTAATTTGGCGGCGTTGATGATGCCCCAAGCATAGCTCGGCCTCTCGAAAGCATCGAACCTTTCCCTGAGCTCTATACTACCAACAGGAATTCTGCGCCAGATATGCTTTACGGCAATCTGGGGATTGAGGAATACTTTCAACAAGCGCTCAATATTTCTTTCAAACATAAGTTATAAGTATATCATTACCGCACAACGCGGCGTAATGTATAGATATTTTTATTCATTATCGCTTCGATCTTTTTTCTGTCCCAATTTTTCCAGTCGTCCCATTTCGCGCTCACAATTTTTCCGGTAAGACCGTCTGAGGCGCTTGAAGCCAAAAACACGCAAAGCTCCGCCGCGAGTTCAGGCGGAGTTCCTCCTTCTTCTTTCTGTCTAAGCAGTTTTTTATATTGTTCGGCGCCAACGGCCGCCTCTCCCGCCGCAAGAGCATCGTCGAGAAATTTGGTATTGACCGGACCGGGAGCAACGGCATTCACGTCAATGTGGTCATCTTTCAGTTCGGCGGCAATTGTTTCCGTAAGGCGCGCAACTGCCCCCTTGGAAGCGCTATAAGCGCTGAAGCGCGGCGAGGGACCATCGCCGCCACCGCCGAAATTGATGATCTTCCCGTACCCGCTCTTGCGCATAAAGGGCGCTACCGCCTGGATCATATTGAACATTCCGAACACATTGATCTCAAAAGTTTTTTTCCACGCGTCGAAATCTATGCTTTCGAGTTCGCCTATCGGACCAAAAATACCCGCGGCGTTCACCAAGATTGCCGGCTCGCCAAACATGCCGATCGTATCCTTGACGAGAGCGGTAACGTCGCGCGGCAAGGAAATATCGGCCCTGTACGTCTCGATATTCGCGAAATCTTTTTTGAATTCCTTTTTCGCTTTCAGAAGTTCTTCTTCCGAACGCGCGGCGAGCATCACTCTCGCTCCTTCCCGCAAAAAGGCCTGTGCGACCGCAAGGCCGATGCCCCGGCTGCCGCCGGTAATCAATGCCGTTTTATTTTTTAGCGCCATAGCTCCAAGAAGTCGCTCTCCGCTCGAAAAATTAAGAGGCGATATCGCGCGCGACTTTCGCGTAATCCACGCTCGCCACGCTCGAGACGGGGCTGAACCAGTTATCCACGGGTTTGGATGTTATCACAACGTCTTTTTTAAGATTCAGTTTGCGCGCTTCGGCCAAAAGCGAAAAACACGACAAGTTTTCGCTGTTGCTGTCGTCGATCACAACCAGTTTTCCCGTTTTCTTCGCGCTTGCAAGAATCGGCGCCCAGTCGATTGGGGTCATATAGTTCACGTTCCAGAGCGCCGGTTTCTTGCCTATTTTTTCTAACTCAACCCCAAGCCGCCAGCCGTACGGGAAAGAAAAATTAAAGCAAACTATCGTTGCATCTTCGCCGTCTTTGTATTGCACGAACTTCATTTCCTTATCGACGGCCACAGGCACTCCCGGGTCAAAGATATCTTCCTTCAAAAACCTGTGGCTTACTCCGATGATCCGAAATCCCGGCGCGCCAAAGTGGGTGGTAAGAATTTTCTCCGCGTCATATTTGTTCGTAATGGCGAATCCCTGAATTCTCGCTATCGAGCAAAAATCGGCGAAATTATTGGAACTCGAGTGCGGCCCCTGGTTGGCGACATCGACGACGGTCGGCACGATCGTAAACGACCCCTTTGTCTGCCCGCTATTCCGAATGATATTATACGTGTTCACGAGCTGGTCAATACCAAGCAAAAGAAAGTCGAGTTGTTTCATAAAGAACGCTGCTGCTCCTCCGCCGAGCATCAAACCGAATCCGAAGCCAACGAGCGAATTCTCGCTATTCGTCGTATCGATCAGATTCTTTTTTTTCTCCAACAATTTCTCAAAACCTCTGGTAAGGCCGCCGATACGGGAACCCTCTGTTACATTCTGACCGTAAATCACAAGACCGTCGCGCGAAGCGATGATCTCTTTGAGTACCGAATTTATGTATTCCGCGTATTGCATCCCGTTAGAAGCAGGTCGCGGTCGTCAAAAAACCGAGGCCTGCGATAAATGATTTTATATATGGTTTATTTTAGTATTTTGCTGCCTAGAAAAGCGACCGCGGCTTCTAACGGGAGCATCTCGTTATAGAGTAATTTCTTTCTGCAATAAAGCCAATTGTTTGCGCGCAATTTCATCGAAAGCCGGCCTCTCAATATGCTTTGTGAGCACAAAAATAGGGTCGTCGGCGTTCTCGTGAATGATCGGCCCCTTATCCAATGACACCCCAAGAGCAGCTCCCATATGGGGGTGTATTTCTTCCCCTTCGGGATGTTCCGGCGTTTTCATGAGAAACTTATCAAGCGTAACCACTTTTATCTCAACACAAACCGGCACGCTATTCTCTACAGAAAATTTCCTCATGTCTTTTAAGGCGTCTGTATAAAAATATGGGTCATTGCCATCGAGATGGACATAACGGATATCCAAAGATTCCGCAAAAAGCGAAAGGTCAATGTGGCAACGGCGCTCGCTAATACGCGTCGACATCGACCAATCGTTGTTTTCTATGATAAAAATCACGGGAAGGTTTAGGCTCCGCGCCATAAGCATGCTCTCGTAAAATGTCCCCTCTTCGATCGAGCCGTCGCCGCCCATAACGATGGTCACGTTATTTTTCCCAGCCATCTTCCCTGCCTTCGCAAGGCCCACTGCGACAGGAAACTGATTACCGAGGATGCTCGAGGTGTAGACAATTCCCCTCTCCGGGTTCAAAAGATTCATGGAACCGGACCGCCCCTTATTCAATCCCGTGGGCTTCAACAAATATTCGTGGAGCAGAGGACGAAGCGCTCCCGTTCGGGCAAGGTTATAGGCAATGTTGCGGTGCGTGGGCAAAAGATTATCGCCCTTCTCCATTATTTCGCTTACCGCCACGGCAACCGCCTCATGCCCCATGCCAAGATGCAGGGGTATCTTGAACTGCCCCTTTTTATGTTCTTCGTTTACGATCATTTGACTCAAGCGCAAACGAATTACTTCCTCGGCAATTTTTTGTTTATCGGTCGTCGCCATGCTTTTTATAGGTAAGAAAAAATTGTCTTCAGCCCCTCCTCGAGGCCGATCTGTGGCTCCCACCCAAGAAGCTCTTTCGCCTTCTTGTTGGAAATCTTGCGCGCAACAACGTTTGAGGGATCTTTCTCCATGATGGCGATCTTTTTATTGCACAGCTTCTCGATGCCGTGGACTATAGCTTCGAATGTAATCAGGTTGTCCCCCGCGATGTTGATGATCTGGAAATCCGTCCGGCCGAACGCGGCTCGGATGCCGCGCGCGGTGTCGGTAACGTGCGTGTAACAACGCCCAGACTTCTTGGAACCGGAGAACGCGATAGTATCGTTTTTCTTCGCTTCGCTCGCGACGCGTTCGAGAGATCCCCAGTTCGCCGGACGCGGCCCGTAGATAATGGCAAAGCGGAGAATAGTTACTGGCATGAAATCTCCGCGCAAGTGCGCTTGCCGAAGATTCGCCTCGCTCACGAGCTTTGAGAGGGCGTACTCTGAGGTATGTCCCGCAATATCAATGAAAGAATCCTCGTTCTTCTCCTCTCCTTCTGCGAATTTTTCATACACCCAGTCGCTTGAGGGGAAAATGAACTGGCGCACGCCCCTCGCCTTCGCCGCGCGCATGAGATTCAGGGTCCCCATCACGTTCGTTTGGAAGGTTTCGTACGGCTTCCCTTCGCAATCCTGCGGGCGGGAAATCGCCGCAAGGTGCACGATCGCGTCCGCGCCTTCGGGGAAAATATCTCCGATCTTAGGGTCATTGATGTTGCCTTTTTTGAATTCGTAAGGAAGGTCGCTATTTTTAGCGAAATCAAAGCCAAAAACCTCAATGCCCGCCTTAAGGCACTGCGCGATAAGTTCCCGCGCCACAAAACTTTCCGAGCCGGTAACAATGATTTTCATTAATAAAAATTAGCAATTAGTAATTAGAACTTAGAAATTCTTTGACGGTTTTCTTTATCCCCTCTGCCATATCCACTTTCGGGCGCCAGCCGAGGTCCTTGCGCACACGTGAAATGTCGGCATAGGCGGCGGGCTGAAACTTTCCTTTCGTCGTGCGGGCAAAATCTTTGCAGTATTCCTCGCTCGCGCCTATTTCTTTGCAAACTATCCTTGCAATCTCCCGCACGGGCGTAAGATAGCCGGAGCCGAGGTTATAAGTCGCGATACCTTTGCCGCGCGCAATCGCATCAGCGAACATCTTCGCCACATCTGATATATAAACGAAGTCGCCCTGCGCAAACGGATTCTTGAGGCGCAAAGGTATTTCCCCTTCAACGGTGCGCATTATGTATGGTATGAGCGAACCGGGCCTTTGTCCATTGCCATATGGATTGTAAGGACGGAGCCAAATGAAATCCATTTCGTGTTCCCGGGCAAGCGCCTCTCCCATAAGATGGAGTGAATGCTTCGCCGCGGTGAAAGAATTGTACGGCGCGACCGGGATAGCGTCGGAAATCTTGCCCGTACGGTTGCCGCACTCAAAACCGCTGCCGGCGGCGACTATTTTTTTACAGCCAACGCCCGCGAGCGCGGAGAAAAGCGCGATACCCTCCTCTAAATTTTTTACGCTCCGCTCGTATGAAAAATCGGGAATGCCTTCCCAGGCAAGATGCACCGCCGCTTGCGGCTTGAATTTTTTTAGCCGCCCCTTCCATTTCACGATATTCGCAAGATCTCCCTTAATAAAATCCACGCCGCGCTCGCGGTGAGTTCGACGGGAAAGCGCAAGAACACGATGCCCGCACTTTTTCAATTCTTCAAGTGTGCATTTCCCTATAAAACCTGTGGCTCCAGTAAGAAAGACCCTCATTCTATTGATTTTATCATGCAAAAAGGGCGTTGCGCAAAGCGCAACGCCCGAGTAAACTATTTCCACCTGTTTTTTTCCGGATCTTCATCTCCAATTGCAAACATGTCCAATTCCGACCAAATCTTTTCTGGCAGAGCAATCTCTGCAAGACGCAGTGTTGCCTCTACTTCTTCCACTCGTGATATACCCACCGCAGTTGAAGAAATACGATTGTCGCGAAGAGAAAATTGAAGAGCGGCTGCCGCAAGCGGGACATTGTATTTTTGACATACCGACTCCATGCCCTTTACTTTTTTCATTATTTCCGTAGTCGGAGTTTGGTATGCAGCACGAGCTCCGTTGACGGACCCAGCCGCTAAAATACCACTTGCATATGCCGCGGCGTTAACTATGCCAAGTCCCATCTCCCTTGCCTTGTCGATCAGAGGATCGGCTCCTCGCCAAAGCAAATTCCAGCGGTTGTGGGTTATCAAGGCGTCAAACCTCCCTGTAGAAATGAATTCGATCAACATATTAATGGGACCGCCCGATATCCCGATGTACGAAATAATACCTTCGTCTCTCAACTTCTCGAGTTCGGCCACGGGACCATTCGGAGCAAGAATTTCTTGCATCGCTTTCTTTCTGTCCGAAACGTAAAGGGGGTGGTATTCGGGGTCGTGGAGATACACGAGAGGAAGATGCTTGAGCCCTAACCGCGAGCAACTTGTCTCTACCGACTTCCTGACTTGGCTAGCGCTGAAGCTATTGGTTTGTCGGTCACGGTCTGCTTTGGTGGCTACAACGAAACCCTCCGATAATCCGCCCCGCAATTTAATGGCTTTCCCGATCCTACTTTCGCTCTCACCGTAGAAGTTTGCGGTGTCGAGAAAGTTGATTGGACTGTCAAAAACTCTGAGTAGTATTTCGATCGCCCTTTCCTCCGGAACGACATAGCCCAAATCCGGTACCCCGCCTAGCGGGCCACAACCCCAACAAATTCTGGCAACAACAAGGTTGGTACTTCCGAATTTATTTCTTGGCCACTTTTGCATGTTTAAAGTTACCCCGCAGTAAAACTATGGGTATCATACGCCGCTTTCCTCATTGGTGTCAAAAATATCCGCATAGTGATAAATGTTTTATGTAATAATTTTACCCGCTTGCCGGAAAAAGAAAAAGGCGGGAGAATATTTCTCCCGCCGTGCGATGTTGTTGCGCCAAATTACATGAAGCTTCACCCTGACTTCGTTGTCTCGATGAAGTCAAGAAATGCCTTGGGATACGGCCAAATGCCGGCCTGCTCACGGTTCTGTTTCATGAAACTGTCGAAGGCCCGCAAGGCATCGGCGCGTTCCTTCATTAACGCTTGCGCCTTGGGCAGGCGCACGCCGAAATTTTTGTTGTTTGGATCGGCCCATTCAAACCGGAGGTACATGTTCCGATACGCCGATCTCGGATCCTTAAACGGATGAGCCGTCTGATCGTCCATTAAGTGGATCGGATCATAGGCCGGCAGGGTTGACATGAATCGGCCGTTCAAGATCAGCTCCGCGATATCCGAGCAGGTAATGCGATCTGCGTCTTGCAAAAGAACAAGAACGGGGTCGCTGTTCTCGCGATTCGGGCCGGAATGATGGCGGATTGCATCGATAACCCTTGCCCGCTCTTCGTCGCCGAACTCACCGCTTTCATCAAACCATGCATTCAGAAGCTTAAGGCTTTCTTCCCATGGTATTTTGCTTACCGAGGAAGTTGCAGGCCCAGCGTTGTGCCGATATTCGAGAATACGGTCGGCGCCATGGCAGAGGCCCGCAGCCCCGCCCAGCCGTCCCGTAGCGTCATCCTCTGCGATGTTTAATGCCGTGCTGGGCGACGCGAAATGTGTGGTCCCAATTATGAGGATTAAGCTCCATCCCCTCGTAGGCCCGGTACGTTATCAGAGTAAGCATTGGGCAAACTTCCCAGATTTTTTTCAACGAACACCTCTTGAAACCAAAAAGCTGGTTACAGTATACCAGCTTTTCTTTAAAAAGCAAGCGCCCCCTCGCGCATCAAGGGGACAAGAGATAATTACGAATTAAGAATCAGGCCGGCGGTTCCGGCGAGGATTAATGCCGTAAAAATAACTTTCGCGATCGTTATCGACTCGCCTAAAAAAAGCACTCCGCCCAAGGCAAACGTCGCAACGTTCAATCCGATGATGATCGGCATATAGATAGAAAGCTGGCTTCCGGCCATCGTTTGGAGTTTCGGGAAAAGAATGTGTCCCCCGAAATTCAGCACCCCTGCAGCAAGAAGTATCCAAAACCCTCTCGAATTTAGAGTTCCGCTCTGTAATCTGCTCCAAACAAGCGGTAGGAGCGCGACAACGGTAACAACGTTAACAAGAAACGCGCGCACGATCGGATCTTTAAGATCGCTTTTCGCCGCAATAACCGACCACCCTCCCCAAAAAGGAATTCCGATAAGTATTACGAGAATAACCAAAGAGACACTGTTCATGCGTTCGAGAAATTGTTTCGCTTGATGATCTGATACCCTTTGATGAGCTCGGCGATGCCGTCTTGAAGCGTTACTTGCGGCCTCCAACCGGTTGCCTCTATCTTCGCGTTCGAGACGATGTAGTTGCGTTTGTCGGGGTCTTCGCCTATCTTCGATTCGACGTATACAAACTTCGGAACTTGTTTTTTAATCTCGGCGCAGAGCTCGGATTTGCTTAGGTTGGCATCGGAAAGACCGACGTTATATGCGTTATTTTTCATTTTCTCGAAATTCTCCATCGCGTGCATAAAAGCCCGCGTGACATCGCGAATATGAATATAATTTCTCTTGAAGTGCGGTTCGAAGAGAATGACTGCGCCATCGTTCACCGCACGATAAACAAAATCGTTCACCAGTAAGTCGAGGCGCATTCTTGGGCTGATACCGAAAACGGTCGCAAGGCGCAGGGCTATCGCGTTTCCCGCTTCAAGCAATTTTTTCTCCGCTTCCACCTTCAGCTGGCCGTAGAACGAAACCGGTTCGAGCGGACTCGTCTCATCGCAAAACGCCACGCCCTCCTGCATTCTGCCGTAGCCGCTATTCGTGTTCGGGAAAATGATCTTCTGTGACTTGTCGCGCAGAGTAAGCAGGAGTTCGATGGCTTCGAGATTCGTCTTACGCGCCGCAACAGGATCCTGGGCGCAAATAGGGGCGCCAACCAAAGCCGCGAGCGGAATGATGAAATCCTTGCCCTTGATGTGCTGGGCGATCAAATCTTTATTCCAAACGTCTCCGCGGACAACGGTTAGGGTTTTGAAATGGCCTACGTCAAGAAGCGAAACCTGATTAAACAGAAAACTGTCTATTACCGTCACCTCATGCCCGGCGCGCAAAAGCTCCGGCACCAAAACCGAGCCGATATACCCCGCCCCCCCTGTAACAAGCACTTTTGCCATATTTATCTTCTACACTAAAACTCTCTGCGCTGTCAATCAAAAATTTTATTCAAAACTATACGTAGTGCCCCTCCTCATCGCGACGCGAGAGGATGGGGTTCTTCACCGGCAACCAGATCTTGAACCGCGGGTCGTCCCATTTATAGGTGAACTGGCCCTTCGGGTCCGCGTTGTAATATGTGGATTGCTTGTAGTAGATAACTGTCTTCTCGCTAAGGGCCATATTGATGTCGCCGTACTTCGGTGGCACAACGACCGCCCAGCGGTTCGTGTCCGAAAGAACGAACGCGTCCCATTGCCCGAAATTCTTCGACTTCTCGTCGCAATTTACGATCACCGAATAATTCCTGCCGTAGAAACAGGACATGACCTTCCATGTTCTATCGTCACCGTGAATGCCGCGGAGAACATGCTTCGAGGTGAATGCCCAGTCGTCCGTGACGAAGTCCACATCAACGCCGTGCTTCGCGAGATCGGCCTTGTTATAGATCTCGGTGCGGCCCCCCCGAAAATCCTCGGCCATGTCGGGCTTGATAAGGAGAACGCCGTCCATTTTTGTTTTTACTATCTCCATGCGGATATTATATGCGCGAAAAGAAGGTTCGTCTAGGCATAATGCCCTTCCTCATCGCGACGTGAAAGGATCGGAATTTTTACGGGCCACCAAATTCTGAACCTCGGGTCGTCGTAGCGGATCGTGAACTGCCCTTTCGGATCGTAATATTCGGATTGTTTGTAATTAAAAACGGTCTTGTCTGTAAGCGCGAGGTGGCCATTCGCGAATTTCGGCGGCACAAGCACCTGCCAACGGTTCGAATCGGAAAGAGTGAACGATTCCCACTGCCCGTACTGCGAAGATCTTTCATCGACATTCAACACGACAAAATACAATTTTCCATACCGACAATCTATTAATTTCCAAGTTTTATCATCGCCATGCAAGCCACGAAGGACGTGCTTAGAAGAAACGGAACAGTCATCTGCAACAAAATCAACCGCAACGCCGTTCTTTTTATAAAGAGTTTCGTTATAGGTTTCTGTATAACTGCCGCGGCAGTCCTCTTGCGTATCTGGCTTGATAAGAAGTACTCCGTCAAGTTTTGTTTTTATGAATTCCATCCCGTTAGAAGCAGGTCGCGGTCATCCCGCCCTGCATAGAATTAATTATTTTATAAGATTTTTCCATAAACTATTATCATTTTTATCGCAGCGCGACCGCGGCTTCTAACGGGATCCATTTTAAAAATATGATTCGAAAAGTTTTATCATGTCGCTTACATATTTCTCCTGACTTCTCTCATAAGCCGCAGGAGAAGAAATCCACGCGTTAATATTCTTAATATACTCGTTGTATTCGCTCTCGTCCATGTTGCGGAGGTAATCATTGAGACGCGCGAAATCGCAACCGAATTTACGGAAGTCAATAAAACAATTTTCCGGATACATCTCGGCGATATCCGGGGCTCCCCAATAAATCGGCACAGAACCGGCATAGAGAGAGTCGTTTATATATTGCACGTATCCGCCCAGGTACGAGTTCTCGAACACAAGCGAAAATTTATACTGCTGAAGAATGGCGAATTTGTCGTCGGGCGCGCCGCGCCAAGATTTTTTTATCGCCTCGTCATACTTGTGCGTGTAGCGAACCGGCCTGTCCCACTTGCGACCGTAGAGATCGAAATCGGGATACTGGGAAAAATATTTTATCGCCTCCATTCGGTCGCGATAGCCTTCACGATTAACGAAATTCGGCATCGGACGCACAAAATTCATTACATCCACATATAAGCGACGCATCCAGTGCGTGCGGATATTGCCCTGAATGAGAGTAATAAATTTGTTCTTATGAAAATCCGCACTGACTGCGCGGATGCGCGCATAGTATGGGTGGGGAGTGTACTGCGGCTGGAATTTGCTCGCGGGTGCGACCCAGGCCTTCACGCCCCGCATCACAATCGAATGGTCGAAGTGGCTCGTAAGCCGCGGAAGATTCCAATAAAAACGGCAGGCATAAAGCGGATTCTCGGAGCTTCTTATAACAGCAAGCTTCACGCCAGATTTTCGTAGTGCAAGCGACACGGTCATATCCGTATCATCGCGTTCGCGCACACATATCGCCTGAGGCCTCGGTTCGGGCAGCGCGAAATAAGCGTCGGGCGTGACGAATTGGATTCCCTTCTCAAGGCATTTTTTGTAAAAATAGAGGGACGAATAGTGATACCAATTTTCTTTTATGATATTCTTGTCAAACACTGCGTTCTCGCGGGCATAAGGACCGATAATGTCATAAACAACGATTTTTTTTCCCTCAACGGAAACTTTCATGTGGAAGTATTAAGTTTGCTTGCGGCCGGCGAGAAATTGCTCATATGCCATACGCAATCCGTCCTTAAGTTCAACCTTGTGGTGCCAGCCAAGGGCATGAAGGCGGGCCATATCTAAAACTCTTCTCGGCATGCCGTCGGGCTTGGAAGAATCCCATTCTATTCGGCCGGCGAAACCAACCGTTTTTTTCACGAGTTCCGCCAGGTCCTTTATCGAAATATTGATTCCCGTGCCGATGTTCAGAAGTCCGGGGACGCTTTTCTGGTTCATGATAAAAACGCAGGAGTCGGCCAGATCATCCGAGTAAAGAAATTCGCGCAGCGCCGAACCGGTGCCCCAAAGCGTCACTTTGTCGCTCTGCGCCTCTTTCGCTTCGTGAAATTTGCGGAGTAGGGCCGGGATAACGTGGGAGTTCTGTAGGTCAAAATTATCGTTTAAGCCGTAAAGATTGGTGGGCATCACCGAAACGAAATCGGTGCCATGCTGGCGATTGTACGATTCGCACATAATTATTCCGGCTATCTTCGCGATGGCGTATGCCTTGTTTGTCGGCTCCAGTTCCCCCGTTAAAAGATATTCTTCCTTAACGGGCTGGGGCGAAAGCCGCGGATAAACGCAAACGCTCCCTAAAAACATCAATCTTTTTACTTTGGCAAGATAAGAGTTGTGGATGATATTGTTTTGGATGGTCAAATTTTGATAAATGAAATCCGCGGGATATGTGTCGTTCGCCAAAATGCCGCCGACCTTGGCGGCGGCGTCAAAAACGTATTCGGGTTTTTCTTTTTTGAAGAAATCGGCAACGGCACGAGCATCTAAAAGATCAAGCTCTTCACGCGTGCGCGTTATCAAATTCTTATAGCCGTCTGCCTGTAGTTTCCGCAAAATCGCCGAGCCAACAAGACCGCGGTGGCCAGCAACGTAAATACTAGATTCCTTTTGCATATATGGCCATTATATCCAGATTTTTCGCCGTTGGCAACGAAAAGCCGCGTCATCCGACGCGGCCGTTCTACTTTCTATTTTCTACTTTCTAGCTTAGTCGTACCTTCTCCGCCTGCTCGTTAAGGCCGTGTTTCCTCAAATCGTGCTCAAGCATTATCTTTACGATTTCGTCGAAATTAGTTTTCGCATGCCAGCCGAGTTTCTCTTTGGCTTTCTTGGGATCAGCGATCAAGTTGTCGACTTCTGACGGGCGGAAATATTTCGGGTCAATTTCCACGTGGTCCTTGAAGTTGAGGCCGACCAAGCGAAATGCTTTATCTACAAATTCCCTTACGGAGTGGGATTCTCCTGTGCCAATAACATAATCATCTGGCGCGGGCTGCTGGAGCATCTTCCACATCGCCTCGACGTATTCCGGCGCATAACCCCAGTCGCGGCGGGCATCGAGGTTGCCAAGATAAAGCTTCTTGTCCAACCCCGCCAAAATACGCGCAATGCCGCGCGTCACTTTTTTCGTTAAGAAAGTTTCTCCGCGCCGCGGACTTTCGTGATTAAAAAGCACGCCGTTCACGGCGAATATACCGTAGGCCTCACGATAGTTTCGCACCGTGTTATAGGCAAAAACCTTGGCAACACCGTAGGGACTGCGCGGATGGAACTTGGTTTCTTCGTTTTGCAGAGGCGGAGCAGCGCCGAACATTTCCGAGCTCGATGCCTGATAAAATTTTACTTTTTTGCCTGTGTGCTCTTCGTAATCCTTCACCGCTTCGAGCATCCGCAAAGTACCCAAGCCGGTAATGTTCGCGGTGTAT
Source organism: Patescibacteria group bacterium (assembly GCA_038077975.1). Taxonomy (GTDB): domain Bacteria; phylum Patescibacteriota; class Minisyncoccia; order UBA6257; family 2-01-FULL-56-20; genus JBBUGM01. Next base: position 2,574 of record JBBUGM010000013.1, on the reverse strand, counting down.
TCCGGAATGTCAAAAGAAACACGGACGTGCGATTGAGCTCCGAGGTTATAGATCTCGTCCGGCTGGATCTTGTAAACCAATTTTCTTACCGTGTTTGCATCGGCCAAATCGCCGTAGTGCAAATGAAACCGCCTCGCCACTTCGTGAGGATCTTGGTAGATGTGCTCGACGCGGGCGGTATTAAAAGTGGAGGCGCGGCGCATGACGCCGTGAACCTCGTATCCTTTGTCGAGTAAAAACTCGGCCAAATATGAGCCGTCTTGGCCCGTTACTCCCGTTAGAAGTGCCTTTCTCATTGATTGTGTTATAGCAAAGTTTGGGCGAAAAAGTCAAGGATTATTAGCGTAATGCTAATCAACTAATTCGTGCGAATGCAACTAATAGTGCTAATGATCCAAAAGTTTATTTGGCGGTGGATTATCTACTCTTAAAACCCTTAGGGGTTTGATATACATGCTTCTAAAATTTACCAGTAAACCAAGTTTGACGCGAGAAGCTTGAAGATATCTTTGCAATTGAAAATAATCCTCTTTCGTAATTATCCGCTTTGCCTTAGCTTCTAAAATGATTTTGTCATCGATTAGAAAATCAACAAAATTTCCGGTATCTCCTATACGAAATTCTCGGCGATAGGATAGGCCAATTTCTTTCAACCTTTCTTCGATGGAATCGCAATATTGCTTTTCTCTCGCGTAACGACCGTGCGCATTATGAACATTAAAACAAATACCGGTAATAACATATGATAGCTCCGGATAAATCAGTTCGCTTTTCTTATTCGCACTATTAGCAGCATTAGAATGCATTCGTATATTGGCATTACACTACTGCTTGCTCTGCTGGAACTCATCTACTTTTTGGAGAAATTCCGCAAGCCCTGCCTGAACTTTTGCGTCATCCGGCCACTGGCTCAAAATTTGGCTGGCGATCCGCTTCGCGTTTTCCACATCGCCACCAATGCGGTAAACGTCGAAAAGTCCGTAAAGCGGCTGTGGACGTTTTGGCCCGAGCTCCAGAGCTTTTTCGAAATAAAATTTCGAGCGCTCATAATACTTAGTGTCTTGCGTTTTGATGAAGGCGACTTCGTTTATCGCGCCCATAATATACACGTTCTGGCCGAAGCTGGTTCCCGTCTCGCGGGTAATGATCGGTTCGTAGCGTTCTTCGATAAATGCCATAACTGCCGCGATCAGCGCCGGGTCGCTATTCGAACTTACAAGATTGAGCATGATGTTCGCGGTATTGCGCACGAGCTCTTCCTGGCCAACGGGCGATGGAGCATCAAGCGGAACCGAAAGCCGCGCCGCAAGGTCTTGAAAAGACGATGCTTCCGCGCGCGCGGAACGCATGGCATCAATGAACACCTGCGACTTGCGCATGGGCAAATAACTGCCGTAGTAAATAAGCCATGCGGCAAGGACGGCAATAACAAGGAATATAACTTTTTGGAGGGATGAGCTCTGCATAGGGTTTAGGGTTTAGGGTTTAGCGGAGCGCGATAAAAGTAATAGAAAGCAAAACCCAGGAAGAAGAATAAATTTATGTACATCGGCAAAACTTCGAAGATGGCGATGTTCTGCACCATGTAGGCGGCAACGAGAGCTAACATCAATCCCCTTTCGATGCTCCCCAAAAATTCGCGGCTCTTGAAGAAAGAAATTTCTTTCTTCGCGGCCGGGGCCTCGCTCCAATCATTCTTGCTTCTCTTGAAGAAAAGCATGAAAAAAACGGCGAAGATTCCGAGGTAAGCACCGAGACCCAAAATACCTGTTTCGGCAAGATAGTCGAGATAGGCGCTGTGGGCGCGGTCAAACCATGTTTCCGTGTTCAGCCCCGGAACAAAGTGCCTCGGATCAAAATATTTGTCGAAAACCGCGCTGAAATTTTCCGGTCCCCAGCCGAAGATCGGCCTGTCCAAAAATCCGCGCCAAGCCGAACCCCATGTCCAGAAACGAGTGTTGAGAGAACTCGTCTCTGGAGAAATATCGAACACTCTCGCGCCCGGCAAACTTTTCACGAAAGCTGACTGCTGAAAATAAAAACCCATGCCGCCCAAAATAATCGCCGCAAGAAGCAGCGAACCGAGCCACAAACGTAGCCGCGGCAAGGAGAAGATCAAATACACGAGAAATACGATAGCGCCGAATCCAAATCCCAAAAGAGTCGTCCTTGTCTGGCTATTCAAGAAAAAGAAAGAGAAAAGAACAAGCGGAATGAGATAGATCAGCTTTCTGGCTTTATACCTTTGCTCGTCGCCGAGCCAAAGAGAAACGAGATAGAACATCGCGAAAAGAAGATAGGGGGCCGTGTAGGCAGGATTGCCAAGCGATCCCTGAAAACGGCCAATAGTCAATTTCCCCCAAATGGTCTCTGGCGCCCCTCCGACATATTGACTGATAAAGCTATGGCCAAGACCAAGGTCGGCAACAACGCCGTAAAAGATCATCAGAACCGCGGCGGCTGCCGCGGCCCAAAAAAGCCGTCGCCAATCTTCTTTGGTTTTGAAAAGCACGACGAGGAAGGAGAAGAACAGCCAGTAGTGGAGCATTTGGAACGCGCCCTCGCCGCGTTCGA
>JBBUGM010000012.1:8254-11496 GCA_038077975.1 Patescibacteria group bacterium | reverse complement strand
GGCCATGACCGGAATCGCGGGCAATTGAACCCTGCCCGGACAAGTTCGTTCAATCTTGCATCTTTGAGCGGGAAAATTACAGCCGCAGAACCCTCCACCGCTTCTTTGAAAATCAGCGGGCGAAAGGCCTTGTTCACCTGCTCTGGCTTGTCGGCCGCTCCCAGAGAAAGGAGCGTGCTTTTTCTTATGCGTGAAGCTACGCGCTCGAAAGCCATGCGTTTGGATCTATCTCTCGACATAAGCACCTCCTTTTTGATGTGTGATGGTTGCTGGCTGCATTTTACCAAATAATTACTTCGGTGTCAATAGAAAGCGTTGACACTCTGCCGCGCATATATTAGGATGCCATTAGCCGAGCAAGTGTCCGTTGTCGGGCTCGAGAAGAACTTTCGAGCGCGGCTTCTGCGACTGGCTCGTTTCACAAAATCGCTTTTCCTGTGAAGCAAGGAAGTGTCCTTCGGGACTGCCTGGTGGGTCTCCAAATGGAGAACTACCATGAACAGCACGACCACACGCACCATCAAGGCCCAAACCGACCAGATGAATTTCGAGTTTCTGCAGGGAATGGTCAATCGAATGGATGTTTCTTTCTTCAAATACGGCGAGTTTCGCGGTAACTACCGCGGCCAATATTCGGAAGAATTCCTGCGCGACCTTGCGAAACATCTGCGCGCGCTTGTCAAAAAATGGAAAGGTGGAGGTACGACAGCTAACGGCAACGCCATCATGTTCGCGCTTGAACGGCTTTTGCTCTACGTTGCCGGTGGCGAGGTCAAGGGCGGTACCGTCCCACGAGGAAACACTGAATATCTGATGGATTTCGACAATGGCGGCATGATCGAATTCACTTGCCCGCAAGTGCCACAAGCCACATTCGCAGCAACGGACGACGACAAATCCCCCGGATTTTCCGGCCTGTCCAAGAAAGAAGCGGAAGAGTTCGAAAGAGAAAATCAATGAGTGTGCCAACAAAACGGAAGGAATCCTACGAAGAAGCCGTAAAGAGGTTGAAACCTAAGACTAACGAAGTTGTTTTCGAAAGATTTGATGGCACATTCTGCAAACTTCCAAAGACGATCCGTGACGAAACTGGGCAAACCATTTATATCCAGTGGGGAGAGCCGTAAAAAAAATAACTCTAAGCCCCCGAGAATATTCGGGGGCTGATTTTTTTAAATATTTTCCTTCGACAAACTCAGGAAATAAGAGATTTACTTAATTAGTTTTTTGAATTCATCCACCATTGGGACTTGTTCCGCCTCCACGTTGTAAAGCGTGGCGGTATAATACGCCGCCCAGTCGGCCAAGATCAAGGCGTTAAAGATCTTTTCCCAGATATTCGCGCCATGGATGAAAACAACGTCTATCTTGAACCCGCGCTTGTGCAGAATCCCTTCCATAACCGTCATGCGCCTGATTATTTTGCGGTCATTGTCCTGGTCTTTGAGGAAAACAAAATGGAAACGGTGTGATAGCGCGGCGGTCGCGTGCGCGACGTCGAAGCCGGTCATTTCGTTGTGGTTCAGTTCGGGAAAAAAATTGCAGAACGCTGGAATTTTCCCTGTCTCGTTGAATTTTATCTTCCAGTTGTAGGCGATGGGGAAATTATGGAGCGAAGAATATATTAAGGGTACGCTACCATGTAGCGTTTTCGCGAGATTACGGCCGGGTTCTTCGTAGCGGCCCGGCTTGAGCTTATGGGCAAGTTCGCTTAATTCGGCAAGGGCTTTTCTCTCCCCCATCAAGGCAAGCGTCGCTTTAATGCTTAATCCGACCGCGAGCCGCGGCTGGACGTGGATGTCGGGGATCGCGACATATGGCGCTTTGCGCTCAACGGCAGCTTTAAGAAGTTTGCCCCCAGAGGCAACCACGGCAACACCGAAACTATGTTTTTTCGCCTGTGAGAACGCGTCTATTGCCTCCTCGGTATTGCCAGAATAAGAGCTCACTATGATTAGCCGCTCTTTGAGGTCTTTAGCCGGAGGCAATCCATAATTCGGCCAGACGATCAAATCCAGTTCCGGCCGCCAAACTTGGAGCAAATCCCCCGCCAAGTGCGACCCGCCCATGCCGCAAATAACAAATTTGGAAAATTTTTTTAACCTCGCCGCATTCTCGATACGAGGTTCGTATTCGAACTGCTTATTGAAATTTTTTATGTCGTCGTAAATCATAAATGTAATGCTAATTTGCGAATTCATTCGAATGCTACGAATAATGCGAATTCGTACTATTCGTATCATTCGCACGCATTAGTATATTGGTATTACGATTATATTTTCGCACGGTTTGACAGGTTTGTTAAATGGGTATATAATGCGAGGTAGGACAATCAAGCAATCGGGAGGTGTGATATGGCGGTGATTTTCGGCGCATTACTTGTCTGTTTGGCATTATGCCTGCTCGGTATGGAACTCAGTCGTATCGCCGGTGCATCAGAGCGCATCGCAGACGCCCTCGAGAAGCGCAACAGACATGATCGCGTTCAGTAACAAACAAGAAAGCGGTTCCGCAAAGCGGAACCGCTGTTTTCATTGTAAATGTAGATTGCCACGTCGTCCCGACCTTGCGTCGGGACTCCTCGCAATGACAAAGATAACAAATTTTAATGCCTTTTCATTTTCTGCCTAACAATGCCCTGCGCGATCTCTAGCGCCACTTCGCGCGGATTGCGGTTCTTTTTTCTCGATTCTTCGAGTACGCGCCTTGTCGCGTTTACTACTTTTTCTTCCACCATTTTAAACATTTCTGCGGGCGAAAGACCGGCATATTCGGCATAAGAAGAAATAACCCCGCCGGCATTAGCAACGAAATCCGGCACGATTTTCACGCCGCGGCGCCAAAGTTCGTCCTCGATCTTTTCGCTCATAGGGATATTCGAACCTTCAACGATGATTTTCGCGCGAATTAGATCCTTATTTTTTTCGTTTATCGCGTCGGTCAGCGCCGCAGTGATAAAAATATCGACGGGCAGGCTCCAGAAATCCTTGTATGATAATTTTTGCGCTCCTTTGTAGTGAATAACTGATTTTTCTTTTTGTTTTATTTCGAGCGCGGACGCATAATCCAATCCGTTTTTTGAGTAGATATTGCCCTTACTGTCGGAGACCGCCACGATTTTCGCGCCCATTTCGGCAAGGTGCTTAAAAGCGAAAGTGCCGACGTTGCCGAAACCCTCGATGGCGACTGTTACACTCTGCAACGTTTTGGAAGTCGGACTTCCCGGGGAAGTCCGACTTCTC
>JBBUGM010000012.1:0-8244 GCA_038077975.1 Patescibacteria group bacterium | reverse complement strand
ACTTCTCCCGAAAACTTCGGCCGCGACGCGTGCCGAGTGTGCCACGCCAAAGCCGGTGCTTCCGAGTTCGTGAGGCAAGCCGCCCATCTCCGCCGGTTTTCCGGTCGCGGCGCGCTTGTCACCTATTGCTTCCGCGAACCATCTCATTTCGCGTTCGCCAGAATTTACATCGGGACCGGCGATATATTTATCCGGAATATATTTTTTGAGCGCTATGGCAAACGCCTGCACATGCTGCTTTTTTAAATTTTCTTCAGAGAATTTACCCTGAGCTTGTCGAAGGGCTTCCTTAGCGTCCCACACCAGCCCGGCCTTCGCCCCGCCAAAGGGAATGCCTGCGATCGCATTTTTCCAGGTCATCGTGCGCGCAAGCCGGAACACTTCTTCGACCGTAACACTCGGCGTCATCCTGATGCCGCCCTTACCCGGGCCGAGAACAGTGTTGTCGATAACCAAAAAGCCGCGCATGCCTATCCCAGGGTCGCTTACTTCAATAACGTGTTCCGGACCGAATTCATCGCGAGGAACATTTGTCATGATTATTCTATCTTATAAATAATCTAGCAACTTGTCATAGTTGATGAACTCGAAGAGGCGGTATCCATATGGAATAAGCAGGACCATCTTATTCGTGAAAAGTAATATTCCCAATGCGACTAAAAATATGCCACCGACAATAGAAACAACGCTTAGCAATCCGGAAAGTTTTGCGACATATTTTGCCGCTGAACCGATACCGATGGCGATCAACAAAAACGGGACGGCAAGTCCAAGCGAGAAAACGAACAAAAGAAGTGTTCCTTGAAGCGCCGTCGTGGTTGTTGAGGCCAAGAGAAGAACAGAGCCCAAAATAGGACCTACGCATGGAGTCCAACCGAAAGCGAATGCCGCGCCGAGGAGAAATGAATTGCGCGGACTGCCACCTCCGACAAAATCACCGAGCTTTAACTGAAAATCTTTATTCAAAAAAGGCATTTTCAAAATACCCGCGAGGAATAAACCGAAGATTACGACAAGTATCCCGCCAAGACGCATAAGCCAAGTGCGATATGGAGCGAGCGAGGCACCAAGAAATCCGGCGATCGTGCCGAAAATCACAAAGACAACGCTGAAACCGACGACGTACATCAAGCCGTTAATGAAAATTCTCCGCTTCGCGTCAGCGGCTCGCAAGGGATCTTTTAAATCTTCGGCGGAAGCGCCGCTAATGAACGCCAAGTATCCCGGCACCAAGGGCAACGTGCACGGCGCGAGAAATGTTAAAACTCCGGCAATGAATGACGGAATAAACAGAGAAAGGTCCATGATTATTCGTTGCGTGATGCCACTACTAAGGCTCCTGTGATAAGCACGAAATTTTTGACGACGAATTCCCCGGCGATGCTTAAATACGGGAACCCGCCGTCAAAGGCCAACGGAGAAAAAAGTACGGCAAAGGTTGCAAAGAAAAGATGCGCAACCATCGTCCAAGCGGCCAAGCGTTCCACACGCGGTATAAAAAGTCCGACTCCAAGCGCGATCTCAAATAATGCCAACGCGTAGAAAAGCCAGTGGTATTCAATGATCATCGGCGTTGCGGCGGCAATTATGCCGGCGACCGGACTCACGTCGAGAAGTTTAAGCGCGCCGAACCAAACGAAAACCACGGCCAGAGAAAGTTTCAACAAATTTACCGAAGAAAAATAGTGCGACATCGATTTATTGTAACATGAAAACTCTTGCCCCAATATAGAACAGGTAAACCACGTAGAGGATAACCATAATTGCACCTTGCGAGCGCTCAAGCACGCCTCGCTTACCCCAGTACATAAAAACATAAAGGATAGTCGCGGAAATTGCGGCGATAAGCATGTCGGGAACAACGCTTGGCGTTATGAATATCGGTTTTGCGAGCGCGGCCGCGCCAAAAATAAGCAAGAAATTCACTACATTCGAGCCAACAATGGTCCCCACGGCTATCCCCGATTGCTTTCTAAACGCCGCAGTAAAAGTGACGGCTAGTTCCGGCAAAGATGTGCCGATACTGATAAGCGTAAGTCCGATGATCGTTTCGCTCATGCCGAGCAAACGGGCAATGATCTCGGCGCCGTTTACAACCCAATTCGCTCCCAAAATGATCCCAAAAAATCCGGCAGCTATCATCGTTCCGGCAATAGGATACGTAAGTATCCTCAGTGGTTCCTCTGTCTCGTCGGGGGTGAAAGGCGTTTTAACACTGATATAAAGCCAGCCGACAAAGAGAGCGAGAAGTATCATGCCCTCAATACGCGTGATTTCATTGGAGCCGAAATAAAACAAAAATACGAACATAAATATGAGAGCGAGCAAGTTCCACAAAACATCGTCTTCCCACTCCGCTTTAAATGCCAGAGGGAAAAATAACGCAGAGATGCCGAGCACAAAGAGGATGTTAAAAGTGTTACTGCCGATCAATGTCCCAACACCGATATCGGCATCGCCAACTAAGTTGCCAAGGAATGTGATGGCAAACTCGGGGATGGAAGTGCCGATGCCAACGATCACGAGTCCAATAACGAAAGTCGATATGCCCAAATTACGCGCCAGGGAGGTTGCGCCATCGATCAAAAAATTCGACCCTTTAATGAGTACGTAGAAACCGATTACGAATAAAACGATGTCCCAAAACATTAAACAGTGCTGGTAATTTTCTTCAAAGCATAATCCAAACTGCCGCCAACCTTCTTTCCGGGATTGAAAATATTTTTCGGATCGAAAATTTTCTTTACGTCCGCGAATAATTTAACAATCTTTTTGCCGTACATTTTCTCGAGATACGGCGTGCGGACAAGACCGTCATTATGCTCCGCGGTGATCGAACCCTGATATTTCAAAATGAGATCGTAAATGCGTTCGGAAATTTCCGGGATTATCGCGCGAACTTCAGGACGGCGCAGATCCATAAGCGGAATAATGTGAAAATTTCCGTCGCCGGGGTGGCCAGCGATAGTGTAGATCAGTTTGTCTTTATATTCGTCCAAGATGGCGTTCACCTTCGGCAAAACGACAGGCAGATATTCCGGTTGGACTATAAAGTCGTCAATAAATGGCGCTGTGTCTTTACCCGTCGTGTAATCATGGAGCAATTTGAAACTTTGTCTGCGGATAGTCCAATATTTTTCCGCCTCGGTATCGTCCCGCAAAATGCGCCCCTGGAATCCCCTTCTCCTCATGAGGCCGTTGAATGGTTCAAGTCGGCGCGAGAGCTCTTCTTGATTATCCGAAGACAAGACCATGATCATCACCATTTTCGGCAGTCCGCCCCTAAGGACCATGAACGCCTCCGGAACGAATTGCCAGATCAACTTGAAGAAACTTCCTTTCATCGAACGGACGAGCAATGGCAAAAATTTAAGCGCGACTTTAAGCGTTTTGTCGTCGTACGACTCCAGACTTTCCGGCTTGAACCGCAAAAGGTCCACAACCATGTTCGCGACCGGCGCCAAGCTTGGCAAAAATACCACGGCCACTTTTCTGTATTTCTTCTTTTTTAAGAGGCGCAGTTTTGCCTCCGTGATAATCCCTAATGTCCCCTGGGAACCCACGAAAAGTTGGGTTGGGTCGAAAACTTTTTCGTTGAGCACTCTCCATAATTGATATCCTGCAGAATTTTTGGAAACGTTCGGTTTTGCCGCTTGTATTTCTTTATGATTCTTTTGAAGTAAATTGTAGATTTTTCGATATGTCTCGCCTTCGAAATTCTTTTCCGATAATTTCTTTTTGAGCGCTACGCCTTGTAGCGGGCGCACAACGTGCTCTTCGCCGTCGCTCATTACGACTTTGAGTTCCAGAACATAGTCCTCGGTTTTGCCATACGCAAGGGTCTTCTCTCCGCCGGAATTATTAGCGACCATGCCGCCTAAGGCACAAATATCCTTTGAAGCGGGATATGGTGGGTACATTAATCCCCGTTTCGATATTTCCACGTCAAAATCGCGGAAGTACACGCCGGGTTCAACAATTGCGTAAGCATTGTTATCCCCTGAGCTGGTCGAAGGGTGGCCTTCGACTCGCCGCGCTCGCTCAGGCGATAATACTTGTGGTGAGCCCGTCGAACCATTCCCTGAGTTTATCGAAGGGTCGATCCGGATTTCTTTTATCCGATTAAAATATTTCGTGAAATTCACGATGATGCCTTCGCCGAGCGGCCCACCGGTCATATCCGTCCCGGCCGAGCGCGCGGTAAGCGGTATTTTGTTCTTCGTCGCAAATTTAACGAGCTTCTTTACGTCTTCCGAATTGCGCGGAAAAACGACTGCCTGCGGGCGGACTTTAAAAATCGAGTAGTCGCGGCTATATTTTTCGAGTGTCGTGTCGTCCGTCGCAATGTCTCCGCTTATTATCTTTTTGAGATCGTCGAACATCTATTAGATTATATCTGGCAGCGAGGGAAAGAACAAAATAATCGAAAAATTATTTTGGTTTTGACCGACCTGCCTCGCCGGCAAGGCGGGGCGAACCGGATATATGAGCGAAACGATTATAGCTCACTTCGCGATCTATTACTTTCTTAAAATTTCCAATTTGCCGTCGGTAATTTTAACCAGCCGCGATGGTTTACTGCGCAAAACGCCACCATTTATATAAAAATCAACTCTATTATTGAAGTACTTTTTAGCTTCTTTTATCGTTATCGCCGGTTTTTTTCCTTCCGGATTCGCGCTTGGCGCGACAAGCGGGCCGACTTTAGCCACTAGTCGTTTTAGCCAATAGGGTTTAGGGAATCGAAATGCCAAAGTATTCGTTCCGCGGTGAAGATATCTCAATTTGGCGTTTAGGGTATAGCGTTTGGGGTCTAGCGGCAAAATAATACTTATTTTTCCAGGCCATAGACGTTGTAAGTGCTGTAATGTTCTAACTGATGGAATGATGCCGAAAAGTTTTAGCTGTGCCAAACTACCGATCAAAATTATCATCGGTTTTTTTGGATTGCGGCGGCGCAAGCGGTAAATGCGCTCCACTGCTTTTTTGTTCAGCGCAGAGCCGACCACGCCATAGATCGTATCAGTGGGAATTACGCCAACCCCACCTTGTTTTAGGGACTTTTCCGCAAACTTATGCACATATTTGAATTTTCCTTCAAGTATCATTTTGATATTATGTTAACTATGACTAAAAACACCATATTATTCATTATAGGGGTTGCTGTCGTCGCCGCGGTAATAATTTTTGTTACCCTCCATGGTACGCCGCCCGTCGGTCCTCTTCTTGAGGAAGGGGTACCGAGCGCATCAGGGGGGCCGTTAGGAGCCGCGCCGTCTCCCACGCCGACGCCATCTTTGGCGCCAAGACTAGGTTTGCCGAACATCACAGTCGTTGCTCCGATTGCTGACGAGAAACTCGTTATCGGCCAAGTTTACAACATTAAATGGTCATCGGAAGGTGGCACAAAAGGTTTTATCTATCTCGCTGACCCAGCGACGAAAGAAGTTGTTGGTTGGATAAATTCCGAAACCGGACCGCACGACACTTCATATGACTGGGATGCTCGCGACATTTACCTCGCTCGCTACAGTCCGGCAAAGAAGCCGCTCGAGGTCGGCAGGTACATCATTGGAGTCGGTTTTGAGAACAGGCGGTTGCCTGCAACAAGCGCGGCCTTCGACGTGATTTACCCGAGCCAGCTCTCGATACAGAACTACAACGTTGCCATCAATGGCTACGTTATGTCGCCGGACTCGCTCACGGTTAAGAAGGGTAGCAAAATCATTTTTGCGAACCAAGATTCCGTATCGCACAAAGTAGTTTACGGAAGCTCGTACTTCGTTGTCGCACCGGGAGCGAGTTATACTTTCGACACAACTGTGCTTTTCCCCGGCCCATACAACTTCTATTCGGAACAATATTCTGCAACTGCAAGAATTTCTGTGACCGTCCAGTAACGATTATCTGACAACATCCCGCAGTTTCCTGGATAACACACGTCGTCACTCCGCCGAATCAAATTCGGCGGAGTTCCTTTTTAAAACCCAGCGGTTTTAATTCGCGCTACGCGCTTTTCCGCTACGGGAAAACTCCCGTTTTCCCGACCCCTTTCCCATGAGTTAATCGCGCTTCTATCGCGCAAGAGAGCGCAATTTTCGGTGATAACTCAGCGCGAAGCGGTGCGCTTCGTCACGTACGCGGATCAATGTTCTCTTGTTGGCCCACTCCGGTATCTTACCGATAAACTCATTCTTCTTACGTTTCGGTCCCTTTGCAATGCCCACAACCGGAAGTTCTAGTCCTGCCGCTCTTATTTCCTCCTTCGCCGCGTTTACCTGTCCCCTGCCGCCGTCGATTAAAACAAGGTCTGGCAGTGGCCATGCATCCGAATAGCGCGCCTCCGCCCTTCGGTCTCCGGCAATTCGAACGCGCCCATCCGAATATCTAGAAAATCTTCGCCGCAAAACTTCTCGGAGCATGCCGACATCATCAGGTTGCCTAATGGTACGGATTTTGAATTTCCTGTATTCATTTATGTCCGGTTCTCCATTTATGAAAACAACCATCGAACCGACCGCGGACGTGCCAGAAATGTTAGATATGTCGTAGCCCTCGATTCGTCTCGCAGCTTGTAATTTGTGGTTTGTGATTTGTGATTTCTCGTCGAAGACGAGTGCTGTGTCGCGGATGTGTTGAAGCGCGAAAATTTGTTTGCGAAGTTTTGCGGCGCGCTCGAAATCCAGCGTCTTGCTCGCCGATCTCATTTCACGTTCGAGTTCGCTGGCCAGCCGTTTCTTTTTCCCGCCTAGAAACAACTTCAAACGGCTGATGTTTTTCATATAATCGGCCCGGCTTATGTCCCCAACGCATGTTCCCGGGCATAAACCAACCTCAAAATTGAAGCAAGGTCTCTTTGCTTTACCTATTTCCGACTCTCCGTGGCTGTTCCATGGAAAAATACGCCTTAAAATTTTCATCGCTTCGCGCACACTAGAGGCGGAAGTGAACGGGCCGTATGTGTATTTAACATCTGACATTTGACGCTTAACATCTGACCCGCGGACCAAGAGAACTCTAGGATATTTTTCTTTCGTTATGCCTATGTAAAGAAAGCTTTTGTTGTCTTTTTCGCGAATATTGAATGGCGGCTGAAGTGTTTTGATGAGTTCGGCCTCTAGTATCAACGCCTCGAGCGCGCTGTCGGTTTTTTTGTGGTCGATTTTCGCTATTGCTCTTACCAGTTTTTCTATTCGCCCATCTTGTGCCCGCATGAAATAGCTAGCAACGCGGCGGCGCAAATTAGCTGCCTTGCCGACGTAAAGTACGTGTCCAGCGCGGTCTTTCATCAAATAAACCCCAGGCGACTGGGGCAGATTTTTATAAAATTTTTCGTTGGTGTCGCGCATATGGTTTAAATACGTTTTTAGCTGATGAGTTTTCGGTGCTACGCTAAATTTCGCGTGACTTGCACAAATTCGCCTCTCCGCTCATTATGATATTAGATCATTCTTCGATCCAGGAGCAGCGTATGCACGAACTTCATCTCACCGAAGGCGCGTGGCTACAGCGTTTTCTTCTCTCTCAACCAGAAAGCGGCATGGGCTATCAACAAGTCGAGCTACATTTGCGGGATGGCCGCATTATTCCAAATTTAATAGTTCTGAATGCTGAAATCGTACTGCTACCGGAAGAATACAATAATGTTGCCGAAAATGACATTGAGATAGTCGCTGTACTGAATGGAGCTACCAGCAAAAACCCCGCACTCTAAGCGATGTACAACCCCAAGATATCGGGGTTGTTTTTTTGTCTAAGGCAATACTTCTGGAGCTAACCGTTTAATGTCCATCTTCCCAGTGCAACAAAAAATCGAAGAATTTTTCGCCGAAAGTTCTGGGCGGTTTCTTGAGGCCAACGCCCTTGCGGATGTCCTTAAGACGCAGCTCCGCTTCTTCGCGACCAATGCGGATTATATCTTCAGCTCTTCCAAATTGGAGCCAGCCAAAGCTCAAAACCGGCGGCCGGAGAACGACATCGGCTTTTTTTAAGATATTTTTGGCGAGCTGATATTCTATGACCGATAGAGTATTGGACATCATCTCAAAAACATCTTTTACGTTCAATGCTTCGTCCGGCGACGTGATCCATTTACTCGAAACATCGACCGCGATAACGTAATCCGCTCCCATTTTACGCACGACATCCGCCGGCACAGGATTCGAGAGTCCACCGTCGAGGAGCAGGCGCTTGTCTATCTCGACAGGGCTGAAAACTGCGGGCAGGGCAGAACTCGCGCGAATG
>JBBUGM010000011.1:0-90498 GCA_038077975.1 Patescibacteria group bacterium | reverse complement strand
TAGCTCAATAATGCAAATATACGAATTAGTATATTGGTATGTCGCGCTAAAGCGCTATTAGTATAATTCGCACGAATTAGTATATTAGTATTACGCTATGTTAATTTATATCGGTGCCGACCACAGGGGTTTCCGGCTCAAAGAGCGCCTTAAGCGGTTTTTGAATGGCTTGGGATACGAGATCGTGGACAAGGGCGCCGGCGCTTACAACGAAAAAGACGATTATCCGGATTTTGCGGCAGCGGTTGCCCGCGAAGTTGCTACCGACCCGGGAAACCGCCGGGGAATTTTGATTTGCGGCTCCGGAGTTGGCGTGGACATTGTTGCCAATAAATTCCCTCGCGTCCGTTCCGGCATCGCCTTATCCAACGACCAGGTGTTCGCCGCGCGACATGACGATGATATTAATATTTTGAGTTTGGCGGCGGACTTTACGCTTGAAGAAGACGCGGAGAAACTCGCGAAGACATTTCTTACGACACCTTTTTCCGGCGAAGAACGGCACAAGCGCAGGATAAAAAAGATAGGGGAGTTGACGGAAAATAAAGTTATCTGATGCAGGTAATCCCAGCTGTCAATTGTCATTTAGGCGACACGAAGTGCGTCGAGGAAAAAGTGCGCGCGGCAGAAAAGTTTGCCGGGTGGATCCATCTCGACGTTGCCGACGGAAAATTCACTTTAAATAAGACATGGGCCGATCCCACCGGTTGGGCCGGTTTTCGCACGAAGTTGAAGCTCGAGGTCCATTTGATGGTCGAAGAACCGGAAAAATACATCTCACAATGGCTTGCGGCGGAGGCAAAGAGATTCGTACTCCACGTGGAGACGCTTACTCCCAAAACGGCAAGATTGATCCTGGAAGAAGCGCAAAAGCATGGAGCGGAGATAATGTTGACTTTAAATCCGGAGACGTCGGTCGAGGTCCTAAGGCCATACTTCAAGCTTTTTGGTTACTACCAAGTTCTTTCGGTGCATCCTGGTTTCGCCGGGCAGAAATTTTTGCCTCTGTCTTTGAATAAATTAAGGTTCTTACGCAAAGAGCTCCCGGATGTTAGAATTCAAATTGACGGAGGAGTAAATGCAGAAACCGGAAAATTATCGAAAGAAGCTGGCGCGGACATACTCCTTGCCTCAAGTTATATTTTCGGCAGTAAGAACCCAAAAAAGGCCTACGAAACCCTAAAAAAGTTATAATACTAATCTACAAATTTATACTAATACTGCGAATGTCGCTGTAGCTCAATAATGCAAATATACGAATAGACTGATTAGCATATTCGTATGTTGCGCTAAAGCGCCATTGGTATTATTCGCGCGCATTAGTATATTGGTATTACGTTTATGCTTGGAGAAATACACGAAAAAAAAATAAAGGAGCTCGAGTTAACGGCTAATACTCTTCGCCAGGATGTTATTAAGTATGTCTCCGAGGCGAAGTCGGGGCACATCGGCGGTCCCTTGGCCATGGCAGACGTTTTCGCCGCGATGTATTTCCATGTTTTGAAGCACGATCCTAAGCGCCCGAACTGGCCGGATCGCGACCGCTTGGTTCTTTCGAACGGACACATTTGTCCCGTGCAGTACTCCGCGCTTGCGCACGCCGGTTATTTTCCGGTTGCGGAGCTTGCGACACTGCGGCAGTTGAACACGCGCTTGCAGGGGCACCCGCACCGGACGGTGCTTCCGGGAATAGAGACGACTTCAGGGCCGCTTGGCTCTGGCATTTCACAGTCGATAGGAATGGCGCTAGCCGCGAAGCTCGACGGCAAAAAAAGCAGAGTATACTGCCTTACTTCAGACGGCGAGCACCAAGAGGGGAATACCTGGGAAGCCGTGATGTTCGCGGGGAAAATGAAATCGCGCCTTAACAATCTTACGGTCGTGATCGACAGAAACAACATCCAAATCGACGGAATGACCGAGGACATTATGCCCTTGGAATCTTTGCGCGAGAAGTACGAAGCGTTCAACTGGCACGTGATCGAGATAAACGGGCACGACCTCTACCAAATAATCGGGGCCGTCGCCGAAGCGCATGCGATCTATGAGAAGCCGACTTGTATTATCGCGCACACGATCGCCGGTAAAGGCGTGAGTTTTATGGAGCGCGACTACACCTGGCATTCAAAAGCATTCAAGGAAGGAGAGGCGAATAAAGCGTTAAAAGAGTTGAAAGAAGAAAGGCAGAGGATATTGGCGGAGCACCATGGGATAGGTAGTAGGTAGTAGGTAGAATGTAGAATGTAGTAGCAGGGGAAATATCGCAATAAATTCATGATACCTCGCAATGGCCTCGCGCCACTTATAATAATTGTTTTATTAGGAGCAATCGTTACTGCCGGTTTTATCGGCTATGTTCAGTTTTTTGAGAAAAATAAAATACAGCAAGAGAACTTGTTTGTTGTGAAAGAGGCCAAAGATTTTACAACTGAGCCTGCCGAAAGGTATCCAACCTCAACGAAGACAATGCCCGCAGAGGGGACCAAGATTGACGTTTCTGGTTGGAAAACCTACCGCAACGAGGAGTACGGATTTGAGGTGAAGTATCCTGGCGATTGGAAAATTCAAGTAGGCAATCTAGGAATTCAAGAAGGCGAAGTTACTTTCGGGCCAGATGATGAAACTAGTAATTTATCTTTTTCGTTGCATTATACGAAAAACGATAATAGATCGGGGACACTATTGGATGATTTACGATTCGGGGCCGATACCAACCTCCAGGCCGTAACCATAGGTGGCTATCAAGGCGCAATCAAAGATTACGGTCAAGGCTTTTTTGAGGCGTATACAAAAACAATCAACGACATTGGATTTGAATTTTCTTTAATTGGTTCTAGGGATAGATTAAGGCAGAGCAAGAGCTTATTCGATTCGTTTTTATCCAGTGTCAAATTTAGCGAGGTTACATCTGTTAACCCAGCATCTTCCGGACACGATGACGCAAAGAGGAAGGAAATTGGGCAAATCATGGGAGCCCTAGAGCTTTATTTCAATAGATACGGCAGATATCCATTAGCCCTGGCAGATGTCGTTGAATTGCTTTCAACAAAACTACAGCATTTTCCAGAAATTCATTATGGTGTGAATAATGACAAGGATCGTTACCACATAGGGATTACATTTGAAACGATTACTCATTCATCCCTGCCCGGCGACGATTTCAATTCAAAAGGAGCAGGTTGGACGAATGGCTTTGATGGGTCAGGTAGTGGTCCTTGCGCGCCAAAGGAAGTAGGGGTAGCTTGTTTTGATTTGGTGGTACCTTAATGGCTATTGATGCATGATGCGCAGATCAATACACTTCCAACCCCGAATTTATAAAATCAATAGAATATAAATATTAAAAATATGGAGAAACAAATCGTTAAAAGTGCGCCGAGAGACGTTTTTATGTATCTACTGGGCACGGCGGCGCTCTATTTCAGCGTTTATGCGGTTTTGAATATCCTTTTCAATGTCATCGAAGCTAATTTCCCCGATCCGTTAAATCCTTACTACGAACCAAGTTCCGCGGTGCGCTGGTCCTTGGCGCTCGTCGTCGTTATTTTTCCGGTTTACGCTTGGGTGAGCCGTTTTTTGGCGAAGGACATTAAGGCGAATCCGGAGAAAAGCGCGCTCCGAGTGCGCAAGTGGCTTCTTTATCTCACCGTGTTTCTCTCGGCAGCGCTTCTTATCGGCGACCTCGTTGCTTTGGTCTATAACTTTTTGGAAGGCGACCTCACGACATCATTCATATTGAAAATTCTTTCTGTTTTTGCCGTAGGAGCCGCCGTTTTCTGGTACTACCTGTATGACTTGCGGCGCGAGCCGGGGGAATTTTCGCCGAACGCGAAAAAGTTTGCCTGGGCTATTCTGGCTTTGGTTGCGGCGGTTATCATCTCGGGATTTTTTGTGGCCGGCTCGCCTTTCCGCCAGCGCCTCTCGCGTTTTGATTCGCAAAAACTCGGCCACCTTCAGGAAATTCAGTGGCGCGTGGTGAATTATTGGCAGCAGAAAGGAAAATTACCGGCCGCGCTTGCGGATTTACGCGATGACATCTCTGGCTTCGTTCCGCCCGTTGACCCGCAAACAGGCGAGGCGTATGAATACCGCGCTATTGTTGGCTTGTCGTTCGAACTTTGCGCGAATTTCAACTTAGTGTCCGATGCGAAGACGGAAGGCGATTATTACTCGCGGCCGGTTCCGGTCGGCGGCTCCGGCGGAGAAAGCGGATTCGACAAGCTCACCGCAGGCTGGAGCCACCCCGCGGACCGCTACTGCTTCTCGCGGACAATAGATCCAGAGCTTTACCCGCGGACACCTATAACGGGCAAGCCGATTTTATGATATTTTCTCGCAAAGGTTTTATTGCTTTGCCAATCCTCATCTTCCTCGCCGCGCTCGCGGTGGGGGTTGTTGGATATTTTGGCGGCCGAGAGATTGTTGCCAAAAAAGCAGCAACATTGCGTGCGTCGCAGGGCGCTTCTTTGCAGGATTTTTCTCCGCTTGGCGAATTTTCGATTAACGAAAACGGCTTGAGTAAATGTTATGAAGAAGAAATTAATTTTTACGGCAGTCTCAGATCCGAGGACAATTTCGAGCCAGGGCGTGTAACGTTGATATTTCATGAAATTGCAGCACTTGGCTCTCCCGACTCAATCGAACGAGCCAACATTTTCTTAGAAAAAATCGGACTTGGACAATATATTCCCCCGGTAAAAGTTTTATCTGCACACTTATATCCAGAATATCGCTCTTTCCTACGATCCGACGGGACATTTAGCGCTGCTGAAATTAAAGCGTTCATAGACGAACTGGGCCAAAAAATCGAAAGCTTGTATCCTCAAGTAAAGTCAGCCAAGAAATCGTATTTCGGAAAAGAATCTCTTGAAATCGTGTTTGATAATCCAGTCGATGCATCGTCTGCGTTGGACACGATAATGAAGGTAGAAGATCGTTTTCCAGAAGGAGTTGATCAATACTATAAGGCGTATTTAAATTACGAGCGGGACGAGAATTTTCTTCCCGTCACGGGAATGTTTGTGCTCAATGTACCGAGGGGGCGTGAGATTGAGTATGTATGTAAGATAAAAAATCTGGAGAAAAATGACGTTTTGGTCACGCCGTTTTTAAACGAGTACATAACGTTTGATGTCTAGGGATTGCTGGGCGCTAACTAAGAATTCAATCCTTTCGACAGTTTCTCGTTACGCCCACTTCTAGTTTTATAAAGAAAAATCCCAACCAAATTCTCTCAACGTTCAGATTTATAGATGGCCAATAATAATTAGGTAATTGAGCAATTTGGTAATTGGAATTGCATTTCGAGCGGCTCTGCATTATAGTGATAAATAATGAAGCAGAAAATCTACAATTACACTGCGATTTTTGATCCTGCGGAGGAAGGCGGCTTTAACGTTTCTTTCCCGGCATTTCCCGGTTGTGCCACTTTCGGCAGGACGTTTGAGGAAGCAAAAGAAAAAGCCAAAGAAGTCCTGGAATTGTGGATCGAAGAACTCGTTGCGCATCGAGAAAGAATTCCTATCAGAAAATCTCGTCCGATCGTTGACGAGGTTGAGGTGGCAGTTCCGGCAAAGTAATGAAGCCGCTTTCCGCCAAGGAACTCGTGAAAATTTTGACCAAACACGAATTTGTTTTGGCTCGACAGAAAGGCAGCCACCAAATTTATCGCCACAAAGTATCCGGCACAATGGTGCCGGTTCCGCTTCATGGCGGAGCAAAGCCGATCCCGATCGGGACGTTTCTTGCAATAGTGAAGCAATCGAAGATTCCGAAGGGAGAATTCGAATAAAATTTTAAAGTTCTTATGCACCGCCAAGGATTCATTGCTCTCCCCATTCTTATCTTCCTCGCCGCGGTTGCCGTGGGGGCGGTTGGGTATTTTGGTGGCCGAGACATTGTAGCTAAAAAAGCTACAATCGCCAAATGAGCGATGCATTTTATACGGTTATGTGTTATGCTATTAACAATGAACAACATCACTATCCAAAAATCGAGAATCAAGGAAGAGAAAGGGGTCGTTGTTTTGCCGGTTGAGGAATATAAGAAACTTTTGGCGCGTGCGGTGCCGACTTTTTATTTGAGCGGAAAAGCGGCGGAGAGAGCGGACAAACTCGTTGAGGAAGGATTGAGAGAGTACCGCGCTGGAAAAACAAGAAGAATTAAGTCGCTTAGCGATCTAGATTAGCCGACGATGCGCGTAACGGAAATCAGAACTTCGTCCAGATTCGAAAAGCAATACAAGAAATTATCGGACGCTATTAAGGACTTAGCGAAAGCGAGGGAGCGGATTTTCAGAAACAACCCGTTCGATTCTCGTCTTGGCACTCACAAACTGCATGGCAGAGAAAAAGAACTTTGGGCATTTTGGATTAACCGCGCTTACCGCATTAAATTCGCTCTTCTGGAAAACGGTAGCATTTTATTTTTAGAGATCGGAACCCACGATATTTATAAATGAAATCGAACAACGGCTTCATCGCCCTCCCCATCCTCATCTTCCTCGCCGCGGTTGCCGTGGGGGTGGTTGGGTATTTTGGTCTGCCTGCGCCTAAGGAAGTTGGCCGCACCGCCTGCACGCAGGAAGCAAAAATCTGTCCCGACGGGAGCGCTGTCGGCCGCACCGGGCCGAACTGCGAGTTCGAAAAGTGCCCCATTATTTATGGTGTGGAGGCACAAGGCTTCTGTGGACATGAACCACCAGCAGAATGCGGAATGGGTATGCGTTTAGGGTGTAAGAGAAAAGATCAAAAATGGAATTGTTACCCATTTACATCGCCGAAGACTTTAACGATTTCAACGTCTGCAACGGATACCACGTCTTCAACGGAGGGTTGGAGTACCTACCGCAACGAGGAGTTTGGGTTTGAGGTGAAGTATCCGGCCAATTTTAGATACGGGGATGATACCAGTAGCCATTTAGAAAGCGTTTACTCGTGGAAGATAAAAGATAACGATCTGTTGCTGAGTTTATCGTTTGTCGACGTGTCGGATGACGTTGGAGCCGGATTTTATCTAGAATATTTTTATATCGAAGTTTATAGAAAAGATAGGTTTAATTTGGCAGACCTAGAAACTATTTTTGAAATTACTGGGAACAACGATCCAGTGAGTGAATATTTTACACTTAACGATTTAAGCGCGCTGAGAATTTTAGATGTTCGCGCCCCAGATTTTTACGGTGATACCATTTTATTTACACGAGAGCGGGATAAAGTGTTTTTTCAACTTGCCATAGAACCCGACTGTTTATCTGTGGTTGCGGGGAAATGCCGGAAAAATCTAGAAAAGTCGAGAGAAATCAGCAACCAAATTCTCTCCACGTTCAGGTTTTTGGATGCGACTAGCCCTTCGACAAGCTCAGGGAATAACAGTACGCCCGTCGCAATCGACACCTCGAACTGGATTGCCTACGTCAACACCTCTTATCTTTTCGGGTTCAAATATCCGCGGAGCCATGTAGTTTTTGAAGATATTAAACCAGAATTAAACGCCGTGGTTGGGGCAACTTCGCAAAGCAAGCGCGCGACGGTGGCGGAAGACGAAAAAGAACTTTTCAAAGTCCCCGCCAATCCGAACGTATTGAGCTTCGAGGTTGTGAGTGAAGATGTCGGTATCAACTCTTGGCTTTCCGTTAACCTTTCGGGATTGATTCCATCCTCCGAGATACGTTCGCGGCGAGACATCACGATTTCCGGGAAGGCGGCAGTTGAAGTTGTGGGCACCGGTAGCGGCGAATCGCCGTACAAGTTGGTTGTCGTAAAACCCGGGAATTATTTGATAGTTATAACGCAAGCGAAATCAAGCGCGCTTCTAGACATGGTTTTTAAGAGTTTCACGTTTAACGTGCAAGGGCTACAATAATAATGTAATGCTAATCTGCGAATTCATACCAATACTGCGAATATCGCTGTAGCTCAATAATACAAATATACGAATGGGTTAATTAGTATATTTGTATGCTGCGCTAAAGCGCCATTAGTATTATTCGCACGCATTAGTATATTGGTATTACGCTTATGCTTAATCAGGAAGCACATTTATCGGAAAAAATTTTTGAGCCGGACGTGGAGCAGAAACCGACCCGGGATGGGTACGGCTTGCCCTCCAAACTTTTTATACCATGTGGCATGTATATGTTCTGCTAAGCAGAGTTGACGGTAATAAATATGTCGGCATGACCAACGATTTAAAGCGGAGATTAGGAATGCATAATTCTGGCAAAGTTTATGCCACGCGAGATCGAGTGCCGCTTTACCCAATTTACATTGAGTCTTACTTGGATCAACATGATGCAGCGGTAAGAGAAAAGTTTTTGAAGTCTGGATGGGGTAAGCGGCACTTAGCTAAAATTTTAAAAAATTGGTATAAAAAGTTAGGAGGGTGAAGTTTTGTTCATGATCAATCCCGAAGCACAACTTAATATTGATATTTTTGACAGCGATAAGTTAAAAATGGCGCCAACTAGAGATGGTTATGGCGAGGGATTGATCATCGCAGGGGACGAGAACAAGGCCGTGGTCGCGCTTTGCGCGGACCTTATCGAGTCCACTCGCGCGGAAGCGTTTTTCAAGAAATTTCCAGAGCGGTCTTTCGAATGCGGCGTCGCCGAGCAGAATATGGCGACGATCGCGGCCGGATTGGGCGTCTCGGGCAAGATCCCGTTCATATCTTCTTATGCGACTTTTTCGCCGGGCCGGAACTGGGAGCAAATCCGTACGACGATCGCTTACAACGACTCGAACGTGAAAGTAGCGGGGCATCATGCCGGGATTTCCGTGGGGCCGGACGGCGCGACGCACCAGGCAACAGAAGACATAGCCATGATGCGCGTCTTGCCGAACATGAAAGTTTTTGTTCCCTGCGACGCCGTTGAGGGAAGGAAAGCTACGATGGCCGCGGCGCAAATGTGGGGCCCGGTATACCTCCGTTTCCAGCGCGAGAAAACGCCCGTGATGACCACCGACCAGACGCCTTTTACGCCCGGGAAAGCCGAAATTTTCTGGCAATCCCGCGGTGCGGATGTGCTTATCATCGGCTGCGGCGGCGTGCTCTATAATGCTTTGGTTGCGGCGCGGGAATTGGAGAAAAACCCTTCGACAGGCTCAGGGCAGGGCAAAATCGGCACGATAGTGTTGAACTGCCACACCATTAAGCCGATCGATGATAAAAAAATTATTGAGCTAGCCAAAAAATGCGGCGCGGTCGTGACGGTCGAGGAGCACCAAATTCACGGCGGCTTGGGCGGTGCGGGCGCCGAGGTCTTGGCAAAGCACGCGCCTACTCCCATGGAATTCGTCGGTCTCCACGACACCTATGGCGAATCCGGCCCGCCAGCGGCTTTAATCGAGAAATACGGAATGGGCGTTCAAGATATCAAGCACGCGGTGAAAAAAGTTTTGAAGAGGAAGAAGTAAATAAATAGATAGATAGATAGATAGTTCTGTTTTGAATTGGCAGAGATCGATCACTATCATTATAACACAATTGTGCTATAATGATAGTAAATTATAAAAAGTTTAAGAGCTCGGGTGCAAATTTTTTAAAAATAGGGCAGCGCGTAAAGCGTTGCCTTGATTAATTATTGAAATTTTTGTGCCTGATCCCGTCAAGCATCTTACGCTCTTTTCTTGCTCCGCGGTGCATACCGAGGAAAAGCAAACCATAAAGAAGTACAACGATCAGAAATAGAATTACAAAATTATTGGAAAGGCCGTTCAAAATGCCGCCGAGTTGATCGCGATAGGTTTGTAAGCGCACGAGTTCCACTGCGCGTTCGCTTATGATGTAAATCCAAAACAAGATAATGTTCACTGGAGCACCTCATTCGTTCAAGTTTCTACCTTCATCCTGCGCTTCCTCGTATGAGCTGTCAAACCGATGCAATCGAAAGGCCGCTCCATTAGAACGGCCGTTTTACTAGGTACACTTGAACCAAAGACCACAGACAAGCCAGGTTGCACAAATAGTCGCACTACCGGAGAATATTGCCACAAGAGCTAGAACTCCACCTGCATCGGCGAATATGCAAGTCACATAAGCACAGCCCGTAACAAATAAGGCAAAAACCAAGCTTAAGAAGATTTTCGTAAATAACCCAAAATTTCTTGGATCTGTTGGATTTGTCTGGGACATCGTTCCCCGCTTCTTTTGGGATAAACAACTGATACAATGGTAAACTTTTGCTATAATTTAGTCAAGCGTACGATACTCCCTACCGACCCACTTCGCCGGAGCGATAGCGAGGCGAGTAAACTCGGGGAATAAAATTATGTTAGACGTTATAACCATCGGTTCCACGACCCGCGACGCGTTCTACAAAGTTAATTTTCCGGTCATCAAATGGCCGAAAACGCCGTCGCGCAAGGCGTACGCGCTGTCCTTGGGCGAGAAGCTTGAAGTGCAGGATATTTATTTCACTATCGGCGGGAACGCGGCGAATGCCTCCGTTACTTTCGCGCGGCAAGGATTTAAGACCGCGGCCGTGGGCAAGATTGGCTGTGATTTTGCCGGGGAAGGCGTGCTCCAGAAATTGAAACAGGAAAAAGTGAAAACCGATCTTATGGTTTGCACGCCCGACCGCGCGACCGCCTATTCCGTACTTTTACTCCAGGGCGGTGAGCGCACGATTTTGGGCTACCATGGCGCCTCCGACACGTTCCGGCTGCCAGACCTGAAACTAAACCGAATGAAAAGCCGATGGTGGTATCTGTCTTTAGCGGGAGAGTCGGACAGGATGCTTTTCCCGCTTTTGCGTTTCGCGCGCAAGAACAACATAGCCGTCGCCTTTAATCCAAGTGGGCACCACCTGCGTCATCGGCGCAGAAATATTTTGAGATCACTCAAGGATTTTTCGTTCTTAGTGATGAACGACGAAGAGGCCGCGCTTGTGACGGGTATTCCATGGTCGCGGGAAAAAGCGGTTTTCAAAAAACTCGATAAGCTGGTGCCCGGCATACTCGCCGTGACCGGAGGCCGCGGCGGGGTCACGGTCTCCGACGGCAAATATATTTATAAAGCCGGTATTTTCAAAGAGAAAAAGCTCGTTGACCGCACGGGCGCCGGAGACGCATTCGGCTCCGGATTTACCGCAGGGCTCATGCGGCGGGGGATAACTTCGAAAAATATTCACGAGGCAAAACCCGCGGATATCGTTTATGCCATCCGGCTCGCTACCGCGAACGCGACTTCCGTTGTCGAACACATCGGCGCGACGGAAGGAACGCTCACAAAAAGCGGTTTCGATGACAGTCGGTGGAAAAATTTAAAAATAAAAATAAGAAAAATCTAATGCCGATAGGAATAGTAGCGAAAATTTTGCGCGCTGATAAGCACATGATGGAACGCCTTGAGGCGCGCCTTTCCGCGGCTACGGGAAAGAAAGACGTGTTCAAAAAGATAGTCGTAGAAAACGATGCTCTTATTATGGAACGGCTCTCGACTATGGGAGTGCCGCGCGACGCGAATGCGAAAGACGTTTATGACGCCCTGATCTCCAAGATCGAGTCGGACGACAACCACCTGTTCAAAGCCCTGAAAAGTCCGAATTCGAGACTTGCTTGCGATTGCCAGAAAGTAGCCGATATGGCCTTCAGGGTCTCGGGAAAGCCGAAGGGCTTTTTCATGAAACTCGACAAAGCGAAGGAATTTTTGATGAAAGAACCACCCAGGCAGGTAATGGAATTTTTGGGGTACTCATCCGTAGAAAGCATGCTTGCGAAAGAGGATCTAGTGGAGATTATGTGTTCTCTCCGGTTTATCGAGGGCAGCGACTGGCTGAACACCGTGTTTTTCAAGCAATACGAAAAGCTTACGCCGGATGATTTCGAAGAGCGTGAAGTAAGAGTGCTGGCGCTCAACGAAAAATGGAACAAGGCGACGCAGAAGTTCCTTTTGAAGAAACACCACAACATCAGCCACCTTAAAGAACTTGGCGTGGTTTTCATTATCCCGGCGCTCTTGGGAATTTCCGGAGAACTTTTGAGGATGTTTTCGCTCATCCTCCACTATTTAAACGAAGTGCCATTTTATTCCTCGATCTTCCGCGAGCTCGGCGGCGAGAGAAAAACCTTCACGGCGAACTTTACTTCGCTTTTGCGCGGCGACGTTTTAGAAAAGAAGATCCCTATGGAGAATGATAAATCAATCTGGCTCGTCGTTCAGCGTTATTTGGCAAAGGACGATGAGAACGACTGGCGACTTTTCGTTCCGCGCATCAATCCCGAAGCGCTCCACTGGCTTCGAGCAGAGGAGCACCTTGCTTCCGTGGGTGATCAACTCAATCATTTCAGCAAAGAACTCGCATTTTGGAAGGACATCGACTGGGTGGGCCACTATTTCAGGGATGAGAGCGGCGTGGAAGTTTTGGTGAGTTTTGACCTTGTGGACACCGTGATGAGCTTGGTCAAGGAAAAAGAAATGGTGAAATATCTTTACCACCAACAGGAGGCCTTATGGAACAAAATTTTCATCGAATATTTTGGGCGCGAAAAGCTTGAGGAATATTCAAGGAAATATTTGCTGACGGGATACTTTGAGATTTAATTACTAATTTCTAATTGCTCTAATTGATCTAATCAAATCCCAATCTGCAAAAATAATAAATCACAAATTACAAATTACAAACAATATCAAAATTACAAGCTCGAAATTCAAAAGGTTTGTAATTTTTGATTTTGTTCATTTGGATTTGTTTGTAATTTGGCGCTTGTAATTTGGAATTTATAAGTTTTTGTCATTGATTAGAAATTAGGTCAATTAGAATAATTAAATCAATTTTTCAAGCGTTATGCGCAAATTATACGTTCTTCCTTTCGACCACCGCGGTTCGTTCGCCAAGATGTTTGGCATGAAACACGGTTCTTTAACCGCGGAGCAAGTTATTGTTTTAAAGGATTATAAGCACGTAATTTACGAGGGGTTTTTGGCGGCGTTAAATATGGGAATATCAAAAGAAGACGGCGCGATTTTGGTTGACGAAGAATTGGGCACGGAAATTCATAAGGAGGCGCAGGTGGCAGGCATCACAAGGATCCTGACCGTCGAAAAATCCGGCCAAGATGAGTTCGATTTCGAATACGGCGATGCGTTCGGCGCGCACATCAAAAAACTTCAACCGAATTATGTTAAGGCGCTTGTGCGATACAATCCGCGCGGAGACGTGGAGATGAACAAACGCCAGGCCGTGCGTCTCAAAAAACTAGGTGATTTTTGCGTAAAAAACGGATATAAATTTTTATTCGAATTGCTGGCCACGCCGACCGAAAAGGATATCAACGAGTGTGGCGGCAAGGAAAATTACGACGACGGAGGTCGCTGGAAGGTGATGATAGGCGCCATCCGAGAGCTCAAGTGCGCCGGCGTTGAACCGGATATTTGGAAACTCGAAGGGTTGAATGATGAAAAACAATTCGCTACCGTCGTCGAGGAAGCCAGAAAGAACGATTATTCACCGAGCGGAGTCGAGGGGTTCATGAATAATAGGCCTTCGACAAGCTCAGGCAATAATTTTAAATCGAAAGGTAAAGAGATCAGTGTAATAGTTCTCGGACGCGGCGAGAGCGACCAAAAAGTTCGCCACTGGCTTGAAGTTGCGGCAGGAATTCCCGGAGTTATCGGCATGGCAGTCGGGCGCACAATTTGGAGTAGGCCGCTCTCGGATTTTGCCGCAAAAAAGATCAGCCGCTCGGCAGCGGCGGAGAGGATTGCGAAAAATTATAAGGGGTTTGTGGAATTGTTTGAGAGTGAGCGATAGAAATTAAGTGTAATTTAATGTTTTTGAGGTCGGACTTCCGTGAGGAAGTCCGACCCCCTTAAATGGATATTTTGAAGTTCGGATCCAGTTCTCCCGCGCGTTTCAATGCGATTTCCGCCGCTCTGTGCCGACCAAGCTTCGTTAACACCATCCCGAGATTGTAGAAAAGCGTCGCGCAACCAGGATGGAGTTTAATGGCTTTGCGGAACGCTTCGGCTGCCAGATCAAACTTGCCGCGTCGAAAAAGAACGACGCCAATATTATTGAGCGAAACGTGCGGCGGCCCAAGCTTTTTGAGTTCGACGGTATACCCAACAACTTTTCTGCTCATCAGATTTTCTCCCTCGATATTACTATTGTATAGCGTAGTAAAGTATTGCGACATTGTCAAAGCAAATAGATTTTTGTTTAATATAGTTATGTACCGCGACCTTCCAAAGCGTTTATGGAAAAAGTGGTGGAATATCGATAAGGCGAATAAGCCGGACGTTTTGATACTCTGGGGTATTTTTAAGAGCATTGCCGAGGAGGGATATTGGAGCGTCCCGGAGTTTTTGAAGGCGCAGTTCGAACCGTATCTTACGAACATCCGCCAGCACACCCTGCCGCATACTTGGATCGGAGAAAGGAATGGGCTCAAGATCGCAGTGAGCCACGCTTACGGCGGAGCATTCAGTTTGGACCAAGCCATCCAGCACGCGAAGCTCGGCGCGAAACTTATTATCCTAGTTGGGCATTTCGGCGGGCTTAAAGACGGTCTGACTGTTGGAGAGATTTTTATTCCTTCTGCCGCATATCGTTCCGACGGAGCGAGTTTTCACCTCTTAGGGAAAGAGGACAGGTTCGTGTATCCAACCGAAGAAGTTGAGGAGTGGGTCAAGAATCATTTGCGTGAGCGGAAGATCCCATACCAGAGCGGTATCATGAAAACCGTTTCAACGATGGTCGGTCAGACGAAAGAGATGATCGACGAATGGAAGCGGGCGGGGTTTACGGGTGTGGACCTTGAGAGCGGCGTGATCTTCTCGGCGGCTAAAAAGTTTGGGTTCAAGGCGGCGGCGATATTGCACCACTCGGACCACGTTGGCGGCGGCAAACTCTTGCCGGACGCCACGAAAAAGCAGAAAGAGGAAAAGAGGAAAGCGAGAAGATTATTGGCGGAACTTGCGATAAACGTGGCGGATAGGTTCGGCAAGGATAATGGCAAATAACTTGCTTGCGCGGTTGGCGCTGTTTTGCTATTCTAACTAACAATGGCAATTGATTTAGCTGTTCAAAAACGCGAAAAGTTGGGTAAATCCGTAAATTCCCTGCGCAGAGAAGGGCTTGTTCCAGCCGAACTTTATGGGCGCGGCATAGAGAATTTACATCTTTCCGTTCCCGCGAAGGATTTCCTGCGCATTTTTAAGGAAGCCGGAACGAACACGGTTATTAATTTGATGATCGGCTCGGAAAAGCGCTCAGTCATTATTTATGAAGTCGGCAAAAACTATCTTACGAGCGAAGTTGACCACGTGGATTTTTACCAGGTGCGTATGGACGAAGCGATCAAGGCGAAGATCCCGGTAGAGTTTTTGGGTATTTCGCCGGCGGTAAAGGACAAAGGAGGAATTTTGAACAAAAGTATTTCCGAGATCGAAGTAGAGGCCCTGCCCGCGGACCTGCCGCACAATTTCAAAGTGGACCTTGCCGTACTCGCGGAATTGAACCAAAGCATCTACGTTAAAGATATTAATATACCCCACAAGGTGAAGGTGTTGATCGATCCGGAGACACCGATCGTTACCGTGACCGAGCCACGGGTAGAGGAAGTTGTAGCGCCCGCCCCCACAGTTGATGTCAGTGAGGTCAAAGTTGAAACGGAAGAGAAAAAAGCGGAACGGGTAGCCGAAAAAGCTACGGAGAAGGTTGAAGAAAAGCCCGGGAAGTGAATCTTCACGGCTCTACAGTTGCGGCACTAACCGCTACTTTGTGGTTTCGTGAAGCGAAACCCCGCACCGAAAACCATCCAGACTTAACCACAAATTTTACGCTGTCGTTGCGGTTTTCTGGTGCGCGGGTAACTCGCCGCCCGACGCCTGCGTTATACTTATTAAGTGACGAAGCCCAAAAAAGCGGGCCAATTTAAACTTTTAAGGCCCAGAATTTTAGGTGACATTTTTTCAAATCGCGGCCGCAATCGCGACGCTTTTTCGTTTTCAGTGAAGCGCGTGAATCTCGAGCAGGGAAGGACCCTGCGCATACCGCTTTCGAACACGTTGAAAACATTGGTTTCTGCGGTAGCCGTCGCTATTCTCGTTTTCGGTTCCGTTTCCGCCCCAACCAATTTGAACAGGGCCTCCGGTCAATCGAGTGATGAAGAAAGACGCGCGCTAGAAGCGCAGCTCGCGGATCTCGAGAAGCAGATCGGCGAATATGAGGGACAAGTTGTTAGCTACCAGAAGCAGGGCAGTACCCTGAAAGGAGAGGTGAATCGGCTTAACGACAAGATTGCCAAGCTCAATTTACAGATCCAGGCCATAACGTTCAGTATCCGCGAATTGGACAAAAAGATAGACGACACGAGGTCCAAAATCGTGATTACGGAGGATACAATAGAATCGCATAAAGACGCCTTAAGCCGCTTGTTCCAGGATCTCTACGAGAACGATACGGCAACGCTCGTCGAGGTGTTTTTAAAGAATCCTAAGCTGTCGGACTTCTTCGGTAATGTCCAAAGCATCGTACTTTTGCAAAATAATTTACGCATCGAGATCGAGCAGGTAATAGATCTCCGTGATCAGTTGAGCGATCAGAAAGAACAATTGTCTTTGGCGAAGGCGGATGCGGAAAGCAACAAGAATTATCAGCAAGTGCAGAAGCAGGAAATTGCCACAACAAAAGCGAAGACGAACGAGCTACTTGCGATAACCAAGGGGCAGGAGTCAAAATACCAGGAGCTCCTGAAGCAGACAAAAGCAACGGCTTCCGAGATCAGAAAAAGGATATTCAAACTTTTAGGCGGCGGCGAGCTTAGTTTTGAAGAGGCCTATAATTTTGCGAAGCTCGCGAGCGGAGCGACGGGCGTTCGCCCGGCTTTGATACTTGCGGTGCTGGATCGTGAATCAGCCCTCGGGCAGAACGTCGGGCGTTGCAGTTATAAGGAAGCGATGCATCCTACGCGCGATATCCCGATATTTTTGGAGATCGTAAACTCGCTCGGCATTAACCCGGATTCCATCACCGTTTCTTGTCCGATTCGGCGTGACGGAGCTTACGGCGGCGCAATGGGCCCGGCGCAGTTCATTCCTTCCACTTGGAAGCTCTATAGCGATAGGATATCGAAGATAACAGGCAATAATCCACCGTCTCCATGGAATCACGCGGATGCTTTTACGGGTACGGCGCTTTATTTGAATGATATGTTGAAGTCGAGTTCTTGTGTGGCATATAGCAGGGAGATACCGAGCCAGGCACAGCTACTTTTGGAGCGCTGTGCGGCGGCGAAATATTATGCCGGTAGCCGCTGGTACAGTTACCGATGGACATATGGCGAGGCGGTCATCGTCCACGCCGCAAGGTTCGAGGAAGATATAGCAACAATCACTTCGTGATTGCAAATCCTAAATTCTAAACACTAAATCCTAAACGACCCTTCGGGTTTTGAAATTAGATATTTGAATTTGTTTAGAGTTTAGAGATTAGAATTTAGAGTTTTTACCGCAAATGGAATTTAAAAAACTTACGCTAAAAAACGGTCTGCGCGCGATCCTTATTCCGCGCCCAAAAAGCGTTGCGGCGACGGTTTTGATATTGGTCGAAGCCGGCGCGGAATATGAAACGAAAAATATAAACGGCCTTTCGCATTTTTTGGAGCACATGACATTTAAGGGCACTTCGAAGCGTCCCGAGCCGGGGCAGATTGCGGAAGAGCTCGCGGCCCTGGGCGCGCAGTCCAATGCCTTCACTTCCTACGAATACACCGGTTATTGGGCGAAGGTGGAATACCGCAAATTACCGAAAATCATGGAGATCGTTTCCGATCTTTACCTCAACCCGCTTTTTAATCCCACGGAGATCGATAAGGAAAGGGGCGTGATCATTGAAGAGATAAATATGTATGAGGATATGCCGATGCGTAAAGTTCACGATCTTCTGACCTCGCTTCTTTACGGCGACCAGCCGGCCGGGTGGGATGTAGCCGGGCATAAGGAGATAATCAAGAAACTTTCACGCGACGACTTCGTCACATACAGGAGTAAGCATTATGTTCCGCAAAAAACGCTTGTTGTCGTCGCCGGCAATTTTGACCCGAAGCGTACCGAAGCCCAGGTTCGTGGATATTTCGAGAACGTCAAAAAAGGCACGCGCACTCCGAGATTCAGAACCAAGGAAAGGCAAGCAAGGCCCGAGCTCATGGTCAAATTCAAAGAATCTGATCAGAGCCACTTGGTTTTGGGCGTGCGCGCGTTCGACCTCTTCGACAAGAGAAGGTATGCCATTCAAGTTCTTGCCGACGTCATTGGAGGCGGGATGAGCTCGCGGCTCTTTAAACGCATCAGGGAGCAAATGGGGGCGGCTTACTACGTTTCGGCGAGCCCCGACCTTTACCTTGACCATGGTTATTTGGCGGTATCAGCCGGCGTGGATCACTTGAAGGCATCCGCCGTTATCGAGGCGATAATTGAAGAATTTAGGCGGATTTCCAAGGAACTCGTGCCGGCGAAGGAGCTCCAGAAATCCAAAGACCATCTTATCGGCAACCTAATGCTGGAACTCGAGACCTCCGACGAACTTGCTTCGTACTACGGTTCGCAGGAAATTTTGGCCAGAAAAACATTGCATCCGCAAGGATTAGTTGATAAAATACAAAACATAAAAGCAGAAGAGGTGCGGGCTGTGGCTCGGGCGATCTTCAAGGACAAAAACCTGAATCTTGCTGTTATTGGGCCGTATAAACATACCGGCTCTTTCAAGAAAATTTTAAGATTATAGACATGATTTCCTGGGCAAGTTTATGGAGAATATTGTTTTTCGCGCTTTTCGTTGTCGTGCTTTTCCAGGGCAGACAGGTTTTGGTCGGACTTTTTTTGGCCATAGTCGTTTCTTCCGGCCTTGAAATTATTGTTAATTTTCTGGAGCAAAAAGGGGTACCGCGCACGCTTGGAGTTGTACTGATCTTCTTTTTAACCCTGCTCCTTTTGATAGCCGTTATTTACACTTTAGTGCCGCGTATCATCGTCGAGTTGAACGCGATACGCGCGGGCCTCGACGATTCCAGCTTCAGCAAGGTAGTGCCCTTCATCGACTCAAGAACATCGCAGATTTTCGGCGATTTTGTCCATAAATTATCGGCGGAATTCTTTACGGGGAATATTTCTCCCTTGGGGATATTCTCGCGGGCGTTGGGCGGCGTCGGGCTCGCGGTTGCCGTCCTCGTGACATCATTTTACTTAAGTTTGAGCAGGGACGGAGTGGAAAGATTCCTTCGTGTCGTTCTGCCGTCCGATTACGAAAAGCAAGGGTTGCGAATTTACGAGAGATCGCGAAAAAAGATCGGCGCTTGGTTCCGCATGCAGATAGTTTTGAGCATACTTATAGGGTCATTGGTTTGGGGTGCGCTCGCAATTTTGGGCGTAAAGCATGCGTTCCTTCTCGGCGTACTCGCAGGACTTTTCGAGCTTGTGCCCTATGTCGGCCCGATACTTTCGGGTGCTGCGGCAACGCTTATGGCCTTTGCGACTTCACCGACGCTTGCGCTCTATACGCTTGTGGTATTTTTGGGACTGCACCAGCTTGAGTCGCACGTCTTCGTGCCGATCCTAACCCGCAAAGTAGTCGGACTTCACCCCGTCGTCGTTATTACGGCCATGCTTATTGGCGCCGAAGTGTGGGGCTTGCTTGGATTACTTATCGCCGTGCCGGCCGCGGCGGTTTTTGAAGAAGTGATCGACGAGTGGTCGGTAAGCAGAAAGAAACCCGCGGTGGCATAGTGCGCAATGCCAATCTGCAAATGGCGTGCGAATGCTGCTAATAATGCGAATTAGTATTATTCGTTGCATTCGAATGGATTCGTAGATTAGCATTACATTTATGAAGTTTTACATCACAACCGCCATTGATTATTTGAACGCGCCGCCTCACATAGGCCACGCGCTTGAGAAAGTCCAGGCAGACGTTCTCGCGCGATACCATCGCCTCCGCGGAGACGATGTTTTTTTCTTGACCGGTTCGGACGAACACGGCGCGAAGATCGCGCGCGCGGCCCAGGCGGCAAAAATGGAGCCGCAGAAATTCGTCGACGAGCTGGTCGAAAAATTTAAGGCGTTAAAAGACGCGCTCAACTTATCTCCAGACGACTTCATAAGAACGACGGACAAAACTCGCCATTGGCCCGGTGTCGAGATGATGTGGAATAAGTTGGTCGAGGCCGGTGATATCTATAAAAAGGCCTACAAAGGCCTTTACTGCGTTGGCCATGAATCATTTGTGACGGAGAAAGACCTTGCGCAGGGAAAATGTTCCGACCACGGCGCGGAGCCGGAAGTTATCGAAGAAGAGAATTATTTTTTCCGGCTGTCGAAGTACGGCAAGAATATAGGGGAGATGATCAAGAACGATGAATTGCGCATACTTCCCTACAGCCGTAAGAACGAAATAATGTCGCTTATCAGATCGGGACTCGAAGACGTGAGTTTCTCGCGCCCGAGGAAGGACTTGGAGTGGGGAATTCCCGTGCCCGGGGACGACTCACAGATAATATATGTTTGGTGCGATGCTTTGACGAACTATCTCTCGGCAATAGGATTTGGATTGGAGACAAGCGACAAGAGACAAGAGACAAGTGGCAAGAATTTTCAAAAATGGTGGCCGGCGGACGTCCACCTTATCGGCAAAGACATTTTGCGCTTTCATGCCGCTATCTGGCCGGGGATGCTTTTGTCTGCCGGTTTGCCTCTGCCGAATAACATTTTCGTCCACGGTTTTGTCGGCGTCGAAGGCAAGAAAATGTCTAAGACGCTTGGGAACGTTGTCGATCCCTTCGCACTCGTGAAGCAATATGGCACCGATGCGGTCCGCTACTATCTTTTGCGCGAAATTCCGTCGCATGAAGACGGCGATTGGGGCGAGAAGAAGTTCCGCGAGCGCTACAACGGCGATCTCGCGAACGGGCTCGGCAATTTCGCATCGCGTGTTATGACACTAGGAGCGACGCTAGAAAATCTAAGAGGGTGTATCGGCCCGTCCGCAGTTGTGGCGAAGCAAATCGAGGCCGCGAAGAAAATGGTGGAAGTGAAGATCGCCGAATTTAAACTGCACGAAGCGCTCGCCGAGATTTGGAAACTTATTCAGTTCGGCGACGGCTATATCAATAAGAAAAAACCATGGGACATCGAGCACGAAGAGGACAAGATTTGTGTTGTTTCAGACCTCGTGGTTCTGCTCGACAATGTTGCCGCCTTACTTTTGCCTTTCTTGCCCGAAACGGCGGAGAAAATAACCAAAAGCATAATTTGGGAAGGGAACAACTTGCACGTCAAAAAAATCGAGCCGCTTTTTCCCCGACTCGTTTGACGAGTCCTCGACTCATTTAGCCCCATCTTTGTGTGCCCGTTGATCGGGAAAGCATTACTATCATTATATAACAATTGTTATATAATGATAGTAAGTTTTTTTTGATCATTAAATTTCATAAAAAGAAAAACGGCAGGACGTTCTGTCCTGCCGCACGTTTTTGTTTAGCGTTTCGGCTCAATTTTTGTGACCCGAAGTTCATGTAGGGTGAGATGATTGTCGAGTAGGTAAGTCGTTAATACGGGTTGTATTTCCAACCAGACCAATTGCCCCCGTCGGTATTCCGCGTGCCCACTCATTGTATAATCGATTGTCCGTGGAGCTTTGTATTCAATGCGGCGGTCGACGTCGCCCAGACCATAGCCAAGCTGGATGCGTAGAACGGTAGTATCCGACCATGAACTTGGTATCGTGTTCGTCAGCATCTCGGGAGAGCGAGTTTCTACAGAAATGATTTTTCCCTCAACCACCCGTCGATTCATTGATCTGATGGCGAGCACCGGACCGCCCAAAGAGCCTCCGAAACTAGCACGGACATGGAAGTTGTCTTGGAGGGTTTGCGCTGGTTGAGATGTGGCAATTACGACAACGAAGAAGATTGGTGCATACAGCGAAACAGCAATCAAAACTGCGACTGCGCAGGAAGCAAGACCCCCGAAGAACTTTCATGCTATCACCTCTATTGAGATTAAATTACCTAAGGGCATTTTACCCCCCCCTGCAATTCAGTGTCAAGTGCATATGTATAAAGAAAAACGGCGAGGGTATTAACCTCGCCGTTCGGGTTTTTATATGTACGAATCGTTCGGTTCAAGGACGGTGCGGATGAACATCTCGCAGAATTTGTAAACATCTTCTTTGAGTGGTTCAAGCGTGTCGTAGTTATTCACGATCTTCCAGTCGGCGCGGGAGCCGATTTGCGGGATATAAATCTCGTTCTTTTGCTCTTCGTCGCGCCGCGCCTGTTCTTCGGTGAGGCCGGCCTCGCCCTCTCTTTTCCTTTCGTTGGCGCGTTTCAAACGCACGTAAAAGTCGGCCGTTGTGTAGAGGATGATGCCGAAGATGTCGGGATGCTCTTCGTTTCTGTATCCAGTAAAAGTTCTGATAGTTTCTTCGTCTTCCAGCCATCGCACTCCGTCGAGTTGGATGACTTGCACGGGTCTCTTGATGGCTCTTTGTGCAACAGCATGCGCAAGGGCATATGGACCGAAAGCATCCGGTTCGACCATGATCTGGGCCAGTTTTTGCAGATTGTGCCGGTTCGTCTCCACATGGCCGTAGCCGTAACCTTTATCAGAGAAAAGAGTTTTTGCCAGAAGGAAAAGGTTGGAGTCGGTGTTTTCTATGCTCCAGATCGAAAGTATTTCCCGCAGTATGCAGAGCCCAAGCCCGCCGTTCGCCGTCCAGCCGTTTTGGCGAAGCATTTGCAGCCGCCCCAGTGTTTCGCGGAGGATTCCTCCGAAACTTTCTCTCGCGCCGGTAAATCCGTTTTCTTTGAGCCATAGATCGATTAGATCGCCGACAGTGCCTTTGCCTGCGCGTATCTCGCCGACGTGTCCGAGGATAATTCTCATGGCTTCACCTCCCACGAATTCAGAATTGCTATTGCGTGCCTCAAGGAATCAACCGCGTAATTCGGCCGAGCCGCAAGGATTCTTTCCCGCGTGTTATAACCACCCGTAAAGCCGATCGTCCAGAGGCCAAGATTTTTCGCGGAGGTTATGCCGTCGAACGTGTCATCGACATAAAAAGCTTCTTCGGGCCGGATGCCAAAATACTCGACCGTTTCCCTGAGCGCAGCGTCTTTGGGCCATGCCTTGAGTCGGATTTTGTCGAAAAGGTTCGCTACGCCGAATTCGGCCAGCGTTTTTTCGACATCTTCGGGAGAAGCGCTTACCATCGCGTTTTTGAGTCCGAGTTCCTGGCATCTTGCAAGAAATTCTCGCGCGCCGTCGTTAAGCTTGGCCGTTCGGGAATGTTCTTCATAATACGGCTTTCTTATATTGTTTAGATCATCGCCGCTTACGCTAGTCGGTATTCCGTGGGCATAGTAGAAATCCATGAATTTTGAAGTTATTTCGTTGCAATATTCCTCAAGAGTCGGCGGTTCAAGGTTGGGAGATACGGTTTGGAAAATATGTACGACTGCGCCATAAGCGGCAGGTAAGTCGTTCAGAAGCGTGCCATTCCAGTCGAAAATTGCCAGTCGGAAACGCACTGTTCGATCCTCTCAAGTCAAAATTCTACTTTTATGCTAACATATCTTCAAAGAAAACGCAACTAAAGTAATCAGCGAATAGCGAATCTAGTTGCGAATTTACGAATTTCCATTCGCAGATTCGTTTTTTAATTCGTTATTCGTTGATGGTACATGACTTTTTTAGACGCCCACACGCACATACACTTTCCCGCCTATGATGACGACCGCGAGAATGTTTTCGCGCGAGCAAAAAAAGCCGGCGTAAAAATGATAACCGTGGGCACGCAATATACTAGTTCCGAGAGCGCCGTGAATTACGCAAAAACGCATAAAGGAGATGTTTGGGCCACAGTCGGTTTTCACCCCGCTCATTTTTCGGAAAATTGGTATCACGATAAGAACGAGCAGGCGGAGAAAGAGCGGGAGAGATTGGACGTTGATGCATTGCGCAAGCTGGCAGGTGAACCGGAAGTGGTGGCACTTGGGGAATGCGGATTGGACTACTTTCGCCTTCAGTCGCGGACTAACGCTGACCGAACGCTGACTGACGCGGACAAAAAAACGGTAGAAAAACAACAAGAAGGGTTTTCGGCGCAGATTGAACTTGCGCACGAAGTTAAAAAGCCATTGATGATCCACTGCCGCGCGGCATTTCCCGATTTGATAGAACTACTACATACTACTCACTACCTACTACCTACTGCTCCTGGAATAATTCATTTCTTCTCCGGCAGAAAAGACGAAGCGAAAAAATTGCTCGATCTCGGATTCGCTTTCACCTTCGGCGGCGTAATCACCTTCGCCCGTGACTACGACGAAGTAATAAAGATGCTCCCGCTTGAGGCGATACTGTCCGAAACCGACGCGCCGTATGTCGCACCAGTTCCGTATCGCGGCAAGCGCAATGAACCGGCATATGTAACGGAAGTTGTAAAAAAACTTGCGGAACTTAAGAATGTTTCTGTCGAAAAAATGGCAGAAGCTATCGCCCGAAACGCGAAAAATGTTTTTGGCGTAGAGGTCTAAATCGCGATAGAATTGAGAATATGGCTAAATACGACCCAAAGAAGATCGAAAAAAATGGTCCCGATTTTGTTTGCGCTACGCGCAGTGACAAAATCGAGGATCCGCGATTCGCTACACGAATCGGGACAAAATTATGAAATATGATTTTCGCAAAATAGAAAAAAGGTGGCAGGAACGCTGGTTAAAGGAGAAAGTTTTCAAGGCGAGCGATAAGCCGAAGAAGAAATACTATCAACTTGAAACGTTTCCGTATCCTTCGGCGGCTGGCCTGCACGTCGGGCACCCCAAGGGCTATATCGCAGAGGACATTCACGCGCGCTTTATGCGTATGAATGGGCATGACGTGCTCTATACGATGGGCTGGGACGCCTTCGGGCTTCCAACGGAAAATTATGCCATCAAAGTCGGAAAAGCGCCGCAGGAAGTTGCCGCAGAGAATATCAAAAATTTCAAACGGCAAGTGCGGATGTTCGGCCTTTCCTACGACTGGGATCGCGAGATAAACACTTCAAGTCCCGATTACTACAAATGGACACAATGGCTTTTTATAAAACTTTTCGAAAAAGGATTGGCTTACCGCAAGAAGGCGACGGTTAATTGGTGCCCCAAGGACCAAACGGTTTTGGCAAACGAGCAGGTCGTGAACGGTTGCTGTGAGCGTTGTGGCGCGGAGGTGGAGCAGAAGGAAATGGAGCAGTGGTTCTTGAGGATAACGGACTACGCGGACAAACTGCTCGCGGACTTAAACGGACTTGATTGGCCTGAATCATCCGCGAAGCGCCAGAAGGACTGGATAGGGAAGTCAGAGGGAGCGATTATAGAATTTCCAATTTCCAATTCACAATTTTCAAAAAAACCGAATTTTGTTTTACTACATGGATATAGGGGGTCGCCGGAGAAAAACTTTTTCCCGTGGCTCAAAAAAGAGTTAGCAAACCGCGGCTATAAAGTTCAGGCGCCAGAATTGCCAAATTCTGGCGATCCGAGAGTTTACGATCAGGTGGAGCACGCATTAAAAACAGTTTCTTTCGATGAGAACAGCGTGATTTTGGGACACAGTTTGGGAACAGTCGTGGCCTTAAAGGTGCTTGAGAGGGTAAAACGGCCGGTCAGAAAAACGATTTTGGTGGGAGGGTTTACCGAGAATAAATTTGTCGACGACGATAATTTTGAGCCACAAACTTTCGACTGGAAGTTCGACATTAAGAAGATAAGCAAAAACGTTGGCTCACTTTTATCGCTCAGGGATCTCACGGACGACGCAGTGCCGCAATACCAACCGGCAAAACTTACTGAACTTTTTGGTGGGCGGTTGGTGGATTTCGTTGCGGAAAAACCTCACGCTTGTGCCGCCGAAGAGCCGGAAGTTTTGCGAAACCTTTTGGAGGTTATAACAGTTTTCACCACTCGACCGGATACGCTTTTTGGTGCAACTTATATGGTTCTCGCTCCCGAGCACCAGCTCATCGAAAATTTCAAGCACCAAATTACAAATTTCAAAGAGGTAGAGAAATATGTCGAGAAGGCAAAACATAAGACCGAACTGCAAAGGATGCGAGAGAATGACCCTTCGACTGGTTCAGGGCATAGTAAGACAGGCGTTGAGCTCAAAGGCGTGAAAGCGATAAATCCGGCGACGAAGGAAGAAATTCCGGTGTGGATCGCGGATTACGTTTTGATGGGTTATGGCACGGGGGCGATCATGGCCGTCCCGGCGCATGATGGGCGCGACTTCGAGTTCGCAAAAAAATTTGAATTGCCGATAAAAGAAGTGGTTGTTCCGAACATTATCGACAAGCGCAATCCTCCGGTTGACGGCAAAAAATTCGTCGAAAGGAAGAATGTCCATGCGATAGTGAAGGACCCTAAAACGGGCAAATACCTCGGGCTTAAATGGAGAAAGTTCAACTGGACCACATTTCCGATGGGCGGGATACAAGACGGCGAGAGCGTTGTCGAAGCCGCAAAACGGGAAGTGGAGGAAGAAACCGGATTCGTGAATCTAAAATTGGTCAAAGTTCTGGATGGTCAAGCCAGAGCCGAATATTTTGCCGCACACAAGGACGAAAATAGAGTTTCATACACAACAGCGGTAGTTTTCGAGCTTGTAGACCATAAGCAAGTGGAGATAGGCAAAGAAGAGAGGGAATCTCATGACGTAATTTGGCTCGACAAATCGAAGTTGAATTACGAGAACATGACGCATGCGGAAGTTGAGCTTTGGAATGAAAAGCTGAATTCGGGATCCGTATATACGGGCGAAGGACTGCTCATTAATTCCGGCAAGTTCGACGGCAGGACATCGGAGACAGCGAAATGGGAGATAACGGAATTTGCGGGAGGAGGGCGGAAAGTGCAATACCGTTTGCGCGATTGGTCCGTTTCCCGCCAGCGCTACTGGGGAGTGCCGATACCCATCATTTATTGCCATAAATGCTGGGAAATTGGAAATGGTTCGACAGGCTCACCAAGTATATCTTCTAAATCAAAAAGTTTATCCCCTGAGCTTGTCGAAGGGCAACGAACAACAATCATCGACGGCGTTAAACACGCAATTGTTCCCGTGCCGGAGAAAGATTTGCCGGTAATGCTTCCGCCCCTCAAAAATTATCGCCCCAAAGGTGTGCCGCCTTTGGCGAGCTCCAAAGAATTTATGAGCGTGGTGTGCCCTAAGTGCGGCGGCGATGCCAAACGCGACCCCGAAACTCTCGACACGTTTGTTGATTCCTCGTGGTACTTCTTGCGTTATACGGACCCGGCGAACGAGAAAGAAATTTTTGATAAGAAAAAAGCGAAAGAGTGGCTTCCGGTGGACTTATACGTCATCGGCGCAGAGCACACGACGCTCCACCTTCTTTACGCGCGCTTCATTACAAAATTTTTGCATGATATCGGCTATCTAAATTTTTCAGAGCCGTTTTTGAAGTTGCGCCACCAAGGCCTAATTTTGGGCGAAGACGGACAGAAGATGTCGAAATCGAAGGGCAATGTTGTTAATCCAGACGAAATTGTCGGTGAGTTCGGCGCGGACACCGTGCGCCTTTACGAAATGTTCATGGGCCCCTTTGAGCAGGGCCAGCCGTGGGACCCGAAAGGCGTTTTGGGGATGGAAAGATTTCTGGGAAAGATCAGAAGATATTTTGAGCGCTGGAGCGAAAGAAAAAACAGAGAAAATGTAGACAATGCTCCAGAGAACAAAAAAAGTAGAGTCATAGACACGTTTTTGCACAAAACAATTAAAAAAGTTGGGGATGATATTCAATCTTTTAAATTTAATACGGCAATATCGTCGTTGATGATATTTTTTAACGAAATACACGAAGAGGAAGAAGCGGGTCCTTTATTGCCTGGAGCAACGGGGCAGTTATCCAACACTGCTTTTAAAACCCATCAATTAGAGAAATTTATAAAACTGCTTCATCCTTTCGCCCCTCACCTTGCTCAAGAACTTTGGTCTCAACTTGGCAACAAGACCTATCTTGATTTCGAAAAATGGCCGGAGTATGACGAAAAACTTATCCAAGAGGAAAAAATTACGCTTGTCGTGCAGGTGAATGGCAAAGTGCGCGACACCTTCGAGGTGGATGCTAACATTACCGAAGAAGATGCGAAGAACATTGCGCTCCGAAGCGAAAAGGTGCAAAGATACTTGGAAGGGAAATCTCCGAATGGTTCGACTCCGCTCACCATAAAAAAGGTGGTTTATGTAAGGGGCAAACTGGTAAACATTGTAATTGAGTAATTATGCTATTTGGTAATTAAGCCGTTTGCGATTTTGAGATTGTTTAGGATTTAGAATTTAGAGTTTAGGATTTTATTCACCATTATGGGCGGCAAAATACTAACAGTTCTAATTTTTGTGGTTGTCTTGGGCGGCATAGTTTTCTTTTTTACCTCCGGCGCTCCCGGCGGCATCAGTGATTTTGTGAAAGGGTTCTCTTTGAGTAGTACGAGCACGCCGCGTTTAAGTTCGGAGAGGGTGCCGAGGACAGGTTCCACTTCAATATATCCCGGACAAACCGGCGTTAAAACGTCTGTTCCAACAGAAGAAGAAATTAAGCCGGCGATAGATCCGCGGCTTATTCCGTCGGGGTTTACGGCGGAGGACCTTTCTATATATTTCCGCGAGGTGAGAATGTCTTTTACATCAAGCCGCACGGCGCTTAAAGCGAGTTTTAAAGGAACTGGCACGATAAATATTTCCGGCTGGGTGATGCAGGGAAGGAGGGGCAGTTTTATTATTCCGCGCGCGGTGAACATTTATGAGCCGTCCGGGCTTGCCGCGGAATCGGATATACAGCTTGAGAGCGGCGGCTATTTGAATATTTACTATGGCCAAAGCGCCATCGGCCTTAATTTGCGGCTCAACAAATGCACAGGGTATCTCCAGGCAAGAAATAAATTTGTTCCGTCACTGCCATTAAGCTGTCCCAACCCCGTTAACGACTTCGATATGAGCCGCGTGATGGGCGCCTGCGAGGATTATATTGATTCGCTACGTTCCTGTAAATTGCCGAGTTCAAATCCTCCCGTGCCGGAAACGGATTATGTTTGCCCGGATTATTTGGACGAAATAAATTTGAGCGGCTGTTATTCCCGCCACAGGTTCGACTCGGATTTCCTTTCGCACGAATTCCGCGCATGGACGAGGAACACGTTCCTCGACCCCGACCACGACAGAGTTCTCTTATTCGACAAAGCGGGGAAGCTGGTGGATGTATATGAATACTAGCCGCGATTCCAAACTACGAATACATGCGAATGCCGCGAAAACGAGACGAGAATGGACATTGCGGTTTAGAATGAGCGATAGAAAGAATTTCGATGCAATCAGGCGGGGGTTAAAAACCGTCGAAACTCGCGCAGTTACGGAGCGCTATAGAAAAATTGAAGCTGGCGACCGGCTGGTTTTTAGCTGCAGCACATTGCGGCTGACGAAGAAAGTTAAACGCGTAAGTCATTTTAGAAATATCGGTATGATGTTCCGCGCCCTAAACTACAAAAAAGTTATGCCATTGGCAGGTTCTTCGGGTGAGGTGAGAAAGGTTTATGGTGGCTACCCCGGCTATAAAGAAAAAATTAGAAAATTCGGCATCGTTGCGCTTTGGCTCGGATGATGCTATAATGCGCATATCCGGTACAGCTTTGCTTGCCGGAAATTAAAAGCTCTTTGAGAGCTCAAGGAAGGTGCAGGATGAAGATTAGCGTGAACACGGTGGCCCGCGATGCTCGCGGAGAATTGTGTATTGTTCAACCAGGATACGACGAACGCAGGAATGTCTACGAGATCTGCCTCCTCTTCGAACAAGCGATGGGAGTTTTGTCGGAGATGGTCGAGGTGGTAACCGTGAGCTTCTGCTTTTTCGACAAATATGGGCAGGAAACCACGCGTCCCAACGCTATTTTTAAAGTGGTTCTTGTTGACAAAGAGGATAGGGGCAAGTTTGAGGTTGATTTTGTCCTCGACACCGCTAATCACACTCGCAGTCTGATTACCGTGAATAAGGTTGTGGCGGTGGATTTATTGAAAGATGTCGTTCGCGATGCCATTTTGAAATACGCGAGAGAACTTGACGGTAGAGCCTCCGTCTTGAAGCTAAAAGCTCAAGATATTTGCAGGACCGCTTCTTCATCCTAAATACACATAGGGCCGCTTCTTCGGAAGCGGCCATTTACTTTTTTAGAATCTGGCGAACAAGAGAAGTCGTCATTCGTGTTGCCCTATATTTAAATATAGGGCAAATGTGCCGGTGCCTACGTCCGTTCCGAGAGTTTCGCCTTCGTTCTGAACTGCTTGCCGTTCCGCAGAACTAGCATTTCGACTTCGTCACCGACGTTCATGTTTTCCAAAAAATCCTGGATCGGGTGATTGCGGTCCAGTTTTTGCCCCGCGAATTCGAGCACAATATCTTTTTCTTTTATGCCCGCTTTTGCGGCTGGGCTTCCGGGAACTATGCCGTGCCCCATATCTTGCGGCCCCTCTGGCATCACCAAAGCGCCGTAGCTTACAGACAAATTCATTTTTTGGGAAAGGTTGTCATCGATCATCATGTAGCGCACGCCAAGGAAGGGCCGCTTTATCCGGCCGAATTTTTTTATGTCGTCGAGATCGCGACCTGCGGCGTTGATCGGGATGGCGAAACCGATGTTCTGCGCGCCGAAAACGATGGCGGCGTTCACACCCACCGCCTCACCGTTCAAATTGACGAGCGGCCCGCCGGAATTGCCGACGTTGATGGCGGCATCCGTCTGTATCAGCCCGCGCATTTCCTGCGGCGGCGCGTCCGGTTCCGCCTGCGCCATGATGGCGCGTGATAGGCCGGAGATG
Organism: Patescibacteria group bacterium; assembly: GCA_038077975.1. Taxonomy (GTDB): domain Bacteria; phylum Patescibacteriota; class Minisyncoccia; order UBA6257; family 2-01-FULL-56-20; genus JBBUGM01. Next base: position 59,637 of record JBBUGM010000011.1, on the reverse strand, counting down.
ATGCCCGCCGAGACGGTGTTTTTGAATATTCCAAGTGCGTTCCCAATCGCGACAACCTGTTCGCCAAGTTCGAGTTTTGTCGCGTCACCCAATTTTACTACGGGCAGTCCTTTTGTTTCGATCTTCACGATTGCAACGTCGTTTATCGGATCGCGGCTTAAAATTTTTGCGGAGAATTTACGGTCATCGTTCAAAACGACGGTGTATTCCGCCTTGGGGTCGCCGATGACGTGCTTGTTCGTGAGAATAAGGCCGCCCGACTCCACCACGAACCCGGAGCCGCCGCCGACCTGCACCATACCGCGCTTGTCGACGAGCATTTCCGGAATGTGAAATTTTTGGGCGCTCTCGCCATCCTTCCCGGGAACGAAAAGATCCTTGGGTAGTTCCTTTTCCACATCCTCAAGATGTTTCGAGATGACGATGGAGACGACCGCCGGCATCACCTTTTTTATTGTAGATATGATTGGGGATTGGGCCATTGGAATAATTGTAGCATACAAAAAAACACCTCCGTTAGAATGCGGAGGTGAGAAACATAAAAAGTTGTCCGTTCACGAACCAAGGAAGCAGGAAAATGACAGAAACGTTCCACATCGCGTGCGCGAGCACAATGGACCAGTAGGAATTGTTGTTCTTGACGTAGAGATAAGAATAGAGGAACCCGCCAACTCCCTGAAAGAGAATGTTGAGTGGCGAGCCATGCATGATGCCGAAGATGATAGAAGAACAGAGCATCAGTTCCCATGTGAATCCCCATTTTTTCGGGTTGAAGTCGGGTTCATGTTTCCGACCGTATTTATTCACGAGAACACGGAATACCCTTTCTTCCCAATAGGGAGCGAGGATACCTGCGAGGAAAAACAAGAGCGGCACGCTTACGGCCAGAGCGGGATAGAGCTTGAGGAGTATTCCGGAGCCGATGAAAGGACTGGCGGCGAGGATAGAGGTGATCTCTTGAGAAGTTTTGCCAGTAAGTTGGGTCAAAATGAAAAGCGCCATGATGACCCAAGCGAAGTTCACGACGTGCACAACGAAAACGTTTTTGAGTTTTCCCGCGAAAGAATGTGTGTGGTCAAAGTCGACCCACTTGGAGAAGCCGAGCCGTTCTGCCCAGGTGGACATTTTCCACTCTCCGTTTCAAAAGTCCTGGACCAAGTATAGCATGTCCAAATTAAAACCCCGACCCCCATCTGGGACACCCTCGGTTTCCCACATCGCCCCGACCAACTGGTCGGGGCGCCTTCCAACACGGGATTTTAATCCCCAATTTTTCTTTTAAAAAATTGGTTCTCGACAATCGCATTGCGGCGTTTTATTATTAGCGGCATGGAGGCGTGGCAGAGTGGTCTAACGCGCCGCACTCGAAATGCGGTTGGGGAGAAATCCCCTCGGAGGTTCGAATCCTCCCGCCTCCGCTTTCGCCCGCCATAGCGGGCTTCGGCGGACACAGTTCGCAAAAAGAACGCGACGGCGGGCTTCACCGCCTCTTTTTGATAAAATAATCTTATGACAGAAAAAGAATCGGCGCACAAAATGCCAGCGGATTTAAGAAAAGCCCTTACATCTCACCCAGCGGCACGAGCAGCATGGGAGGATATTACGCCACTCGCGCGCAACGAATGGATCTGCTGGATTATCTCCGTTAAAACTCCAAAGACAAGGAAAAATCATGTTAAGCGGACAATCGCAGAGCTTGCAGAAGGAAAGCGCCGGCCTTGCTGTTGGGCCGGTTGCCCTCATCGTTAAAAATTTCGCGTCAAAAAAGAAGAGTGTCCCAAGGGGGACACTCTGAAAAGCTGGAGAAGCTACTTGCACGTCTTGTGGCCCGTGCCGCCGCTCTCCAAGGGGAATCGATGCTCGGCGGAGCCCATCAGCAATCCGCAGCCTTCGCAGGGAGCTCCGAAGCTGTAGCTCGTCGGAACTTCCGGCTTGAAGCGGAAGAGATGTGGCTGCTGCCGAGATTCAACCATGGTTGTTGCCATAAACCCTCCTTAAGGGTTAGAGATCGGCCGAACTGAGTCTATTATAGCACGGAACTTGGGGAAAAGTCAATCCCGCCTTATTGCGCAATAATAACTCCGGCAACCACAGCGAGCAAAAGTATAAGCCACGCGAGCGTTGAGAGGAGTAAAATGATAGCCTCTCTTTTCAAACCGTCGAGGTACATATAAACCGGTTTTCCGAACACCAAAAGTACGGTGATCGTTGCCGAGACAATGAATAAGAGCAGCATGAAAAGGGGAATGATCGGGCCTTCCGGTTCCTGTTCGCCAAAGATAATTTTTGCGTTCGAGATCAGCCACACTACTCCGAAAACATAAACAAAAACACCAGCGGCATTTATCAAGCTTTTTAAGAAATAATCGGATTTTTTCATTTATTTTGTAATGCTTTTAATTTAGCACATTGGTGGACCTAGGCAGAAGCTCACAAAATTTTGCGGATGCAAAATTTTTTGAAACCCAGCGGTTTCAAGTCTTCCACCACGGGAAAACTTCCGTTTTCCCGACCCCTTTCCCGTTCGATTCTGCAAAATCATAAAACTAAATTTACCTACCGAGAAGTTGGATAAATTTAGTTGGTGGACCTAGGCAGAATCGAACTGCCAATTCCTCATTGTTCCGATAGTTCAGGTGGACCCAACCGGACTCGAACCGGTCACCTCCACATTGCAAATGTGGCGCTCTACCAGATGAGCTATGGGCCCACCTGAACTATCGAGAATCCTCGACTTCGTTCATATTAAAAATGTCGAGTCGGGACAAATGAGGTGTTATGCCATTTAACTATAGGCCCTACATTAGAAACCCCAAGTGATGACAAGGACGTATTTGCTGTTTCTAGGATATTGATATAATTATACAACAATAATGCATATACACTCAAGGCAAAAGGTAGAATCTCTAAAGAGATTGCGGAGGCGCGGTTACAGTATCAACGAGTTGGTCAAAATGTTTTCTGTTCCAAAAACAACAGTTTGGCACCATGTCCACCGACTCAAGATTTCTCCAAAATATAGCAAGATTTTAAAAGGAAAACAAGGGGGAAGTCGTAAGCGTGCTCAAGCTGAAAGAGAAAAAGCGGCCTTAGAAGCAGATAAAATTATGGCTGGCCCCAACAAATACTATTGTGTCATTCTCGCGATGCTATATTGGGCAGAGGGCAATTCAAAAAGAGGATGTATTTTCACCAATACAAATGGCGAAATGGTGAAAATGTATATAAAACTTTTGCGCGCGCGTTACGGCGTAAATAGAAACGCGCTATCAATTACCGTGAGATACTTCACCGGGATGAATCGTAACCGATGCGTAAAATATTGGTCAAGATGTACCGGTGTTAACAAAAACAAAATTCGGGCGTACTATAACGATGGCGGCAAAAGAGGGAAAACAACTTATGGAATATGCAGGATTGCAGTCAAAAAGGGTGGTCACTTGCTTAACGTTATACAGTCTATAATAAAAAGTGTTTCCTCAGAAGTTAATATGCCCCCATAGCTCAATGGATAAGAGCAATCCCGTCCTAAGGGAAAGATGCGGGTTCGATTCCTGCTGGGGGTACGGGCCTATAGTAAAACGGCATTACGCCTCCATGGCATGGAGGAGGTCGGGGTTCAATTCCCCGTAGGTCCACCAAACGAAAAGCTCCGCTTATAAGCGGAGCTTTGAATTATGCGATTACGGATTTTGGCCGTATGCGTGGACCTTGCCTTCGATGCTGAAAGAGGTGTTTCTTGTGATCGTTCCGAAGAATTCCAGGTCGCGGTCGTACATTTTATAAGAACTTTCGGCGCTGTAGACGGTTATTGTGATCTGCGTGCGGTACGAGGGGAAAGCAACCGATTTTTCGCCGTTTTCCCTAAGTATGCTGTGGCCGCATGCCCAAAAGCGGTCGTCGTGAACGTAGGTTACGGTGCAAATGCCGCCACCGCCGCTTGGGAAATGGACAGTGACGGAATCACCCTGTACTGGCCGGCGTGAAGCGGGTGTCGCTCCAACCGCAGCACTCGCGCGCAGTTTTTGCTGGTCGAGATAGATCGGCAACCACCTGATTCCAAATTCGCCGAAATTCTCGATCTTGAGCGTTCGCGGCAGTTCGGTGAGAGGCGTTCCGGTACCGGCGATCATCATTTCGATCGGCGTTACTCCCATGATAGTTCCTTTGACAGGAAAGGCGCTGAACATGAAAGCGGCGGCTCCGACGAGGCGCAACTTCTTACGCACTTTGAAATACACGGGGGAACCGCTTGTGCCGGCGACAGCAGTTGCCATTTTCGGGGCAAGTTCCTTGTCGATCAAGGCGATAACGATAGCCCGGTCCGCTTCGGATTGTCCGACGGGATGCGGCGTTGTGCCCACATAGATAACTTTCATTCTTTGGATGACGGTGCCCTGAAAAACCGTGTCCATGTAGCCGACTTGTCCTGTTTGAAGCTCGTTCCAGCGGGCGAACTCATTGTCATTGCCTGCGTAAGCGGAACTGTATCCGCAAAACAAGATAGTCAGAAAAAACAAAACGGAGCAAATTGCTCTTTTCATAACGCACTCCTGTTTTCGAAAGTTCTAAATTAAATTTAAGGTTTGCCCGCTTATGCGTCAAGCGAGCGCGGGGGATATGTTAGAATTTACTTATTGATATGGCGAAGAAGCTTATCGTCGCGAACTGGAAGCTCAACATGCCGCCTCTCGGCGAGTGGCGGCATTTTCGCGGGCCAAAAGGCGTTGACGTCGTTATCTGCCCGCCGTTTCCATATTTGAAACAGGTTTTAGAAATACTAAAACCTAAAACCTCAAACCTAAACCCTCGACTCGGTGCCCAAGATGTTTTTTGGGAAGAGAAAGGCGCTTATACAGGAGAGGTCTCGCCCGTGATGTTGAAATCGCTCGGGGCTTCATATGTAATTATCGGCCACTCCGAGCGAAGGAGGTGGCTTAACGAAACCGACGAAATGATAAATAAAAAAGTTAAAGCCGCGTTTGCCGCCGACCTCAGGGTCATTCTCTGCGTCGGTGAACCGCTTGCCGTGCGCCGCAACGGTCTCTCCACCGCGAAGCAATTCGTTGGGAACCAGCTTCGCCAAAATCTGCAAGGTATCAAAAAAATTCTACATTCTAAATTCTACATTCTAAATTCTCGTCTAGTTGTTGCCTATGAGCCCATCTGGGCAATCGGCACAGGCCGCGCCGATAAACCGGAAGAAGCGGTCGAGATGGCAAAATTTATTAAAAAAACCCTCTATTCTAAATTCTCTATTCTAAATTCTCGTATTTTATACGGCGGTTCGGTTACGAGTAAAAACGCTGCTAACTTTCTAAAGCATAATGAGATCGACGGCGCGCTTGTCGGAGGTGCCAGCTTGGACGCAAGGGAGTTTGCTAAAATAATAAACATAGGTCGATATTAGTTCTACCCTTCGACAAGCTCAGGGAATAATGCCCGCAGTGAATTTGTCGATCAAAAAATAATTAAATCCAATGGATAAAGCAAAAAAATATTTTTGGTATCTCCTTGATACTTGGATCGCTGTTGCGGTTTTAGGCATGCTTTTCGCCGGTTTCCCGGCCATTTCCCGTTACGGCAATTCTTTGCCGGCAATGAGAACATTAACGGTGTCTGCCGACGGAAAAGTTTTGGCGATCCCCGACATCGCCGAATCATCTTTTTCCGTGATAGTGCAGGGCCAGAATCCGCAAGCTCTGGCGAATAATTCCAACGAGAAAATGTCGGCTGTGATCGAATTCCTTAAGTCGAGCGGGGTCGATCCGAAGGACATCAAGACAACGTCCTACAACTTATCTCCCGATTACAGGTATGACGAGAATATCCGGAGGAATTTCATCGTCGGCTACACGCTTTCGCAAACAGTTACCGTGAAAGTGCGCGAGATGGGCAAGATCGCGGATATCGTTGCCGGGCTTACGCCTTTGGGCGTGAACCAGATCGGCGGCATCAACTTCACGATCGACGACCAAGAGGCATATTTGAGCGGGGCGAGGGAAGAGGCCTTCGATAAGGCGAGAGAGAAAGCCAAGTCGATTGCGCGCGCGAGCGGAGTGCGGTTAGGGCGAGTCGTAAATGTGAGCGAGTCGGGAGGATATCCTCCGATCCCTTACTACGCGAAAGGATTGGAAGCCGGATTTGGAGGAGACGCGGTAGCGGCTCCGACGATCGAACCGGGAAGTCAGGAAGTGCAAGTTTCTGTTTCGATTACCTACGAATTGAGGTAGGGCCTGTTACTCCAATAAATAAAAACGAGCGCATAACATTTATGTGCTCGTTTTTTATTCCAGATGCAGCGCTTTTTCGAACTCCGACAGTTTTTCTTTGAGAGGGGGACTGTTTTTGAGTTTGGGATCGCTTTCAAGTATCGCCAAGGCGGCTTCGCGGCTGGTTTTTACAAGTACGGGGTCTTGGAGCGCTTGCATGGCAAGGTCGGGCATGCCGGCTTGTCCTTCGCCTAAGAGCTCTCCCGGGCCGCGCAGTTTAAGGTCGTATTCGGCAAGTTCAAATCCGTTTTTCGCTTCAAGCAGGGCCTTGAGGCGCTCTTTCGTGCTTTGCGAATCGGAGTCGGTGAATAAGAGGCAGTAAGATTGGTGCTCGCTACGGCCGACGCGTCCGCGGAACTGGTAAAGTTGGGCCAAGCCGAAGCGGTCCGCGCCTTCAATCATCATGATCGTGGCATTGGGGATGTCGACGCCGACTTCGATCACGGACGTGGAAACCAAAATATTAACCGCTCCGCTACTGAATTGTTTCATCGTCGCTTCTTTTTCTTTCGGTTTGAGTTTGCCGTGGAGCATTGCTACCTTAAGATCGGGAAATATCTTTTTCGATAATTTTTCGTATTCTTCTTTGACCGATTTTACATCCCACAATGCGGATTGTTTTTGCGATATGAGGGATGGCTGGTCCGCGCCTTTCGCCGCCGGTTCCTTGCCCGCCACTTCAATTCTCGGGCAGATCACGAAGACCTGCCTCCCTTTTTGTACCTCCGAACGGATGAATTCGTAGGAACGGCTTCGCCCCTTAGGAGGCACAATCTCGGTTATTATATTTTTTCTTCCGGCAGGCAACTCCGTGATCAGCGAGATGTCGAGGTCGCCGAAGACGGTCATCATGAGCGTCCGAGGGATAGGGGTTGCCGACATACTCAAGAAGTGCGGCAAAAGTATATTTTTTCCGTCCTGTTGCGCGAGCGCCGCACGCTGTTTCACGCCGAAGCGGTGCTGTTCGTCGACAATCACGAACGCGAGGTTTTTGAAGCGCACGGATTCTTGTATCAAAGCGTGCGTGCCTATCACAATTCTTATTTCGCCATCTTTTATTTTCTGATTCAATTCTTCTTTTTTGACGTCCGCAACAGTGTCGGTTTCGCGGAAGAGCTTGGCGTCGCTCGAGGTAATAAGCGCCGTTATCGGCTGGACATCGCGCGCTACTCCGCCGAATAGCTTTTTCAATGTTTCAAAGTGTTGTCTCGCGAGAACTTCCGTCGGCGCCATGAATGCTGTCTGGAGTCCGTTCTTCGCCGCGATGATCGCGACAAGCGCCGCGACGACCGTTTTGCCCGAGCCCACGTCCCCTTGGAGCAAGCGGTTCATCGGCCGCGGATGTTCGACATCCTTGACCATTTCCCAGAGCGATTTTTTCTGCGAGAGCGTGAGTTCATACGGCAATTTTTCGATGACGGCCTTGAGCCATTCAATGTCCGTCGCGAGTGCCGGAGCTTTTTGCTCTTTGAGTTTGAGCTTTTGCTGAAGGTTGTAGAGCTGAAGTAAAAAGAGATCTTCGAACCCAAATCTTTTTTTGGCAACGGCCGCGTCTTCGATCGCCTTTGGGAAATGGATGTCGTTCAAAGCGAGATTAATTTCCGGAAGACGGAATTTCGCCAGAACTTCCTGCGGGATCCACTCGGCGACGAGCTCCACGTTTTTAATTATCGGTTGGACCAAAAATCTCAGGCCTTTCGAAGTCAGCCCTTTCGTTTCGGGGTAAATGGGCACGAGGCGCGCGGTGTGCCTGGTCTCCTGTTTTTTCTGCGAGAGAATTTCATGCGCCGGATGATTAAGATATATTTCTCCTTCGTCGGAGACGGAGGTTTTGCCGGCGAAGTTTGCAAGCCTCCCGGGTTTCAAGGACGTGGCGAGGTACGGCTGGTTGAACCAGACGGCGCGGATAGTTCCCGACTCATCCGCGATCATCGCTTCGACTATCGTTATCTGTTTTTTCCAAGTTTTGCGAACGCTCACGTCTTCGATCACGCCCTGGATCGTCGCGTGTTGCCCCGGTTCGAGTTCGCCGATCTTATAGATCTTGGAGAAGTCCTCGTAACGGGCGGGGAAGTGCCATAAAAGGTCGCGAACGGTTTTGATGCCGAGAGTTTCGAGGCGCTTCACGAATCCCGGACCCATTCCGTGGATTCCGAAGAGGGGAGTTGTGAGGGGGATGCGCATGTTATGGAGTTGCACATATTATAGCAAATTGCACATTGTGGCAAAGACCTTGCCTTTTTAGCCGATATGGCGTATACTGCGAGAAGTTCAATAAATCGGAGGCAGTTGTGAGGAGACACAGCGCTCGTTTCGTGACAACCGCGATGATTAGCGGCTTATTCTTCTTGACGTTGCTTCCCACGCATTGCTTTGCGCAGGAGGCCGCGCCTCAAGAATTTTGGATGCGAAAAGACATAGGGAGAGGAATAGAATTTCAATTCAGCGAGGAGTGGCCATGGGAAACCAAACGGGAGAAGATTGACAAACACCCGCTGCATATCGTTTCGACAAGCTACCGTTGGATACACAGATTCCGAGTCAGAGAAGCTTCTTTGCTGCAGCGCGTTGAGCTTGGTCATAATTTGAATATCGGCACCGCGCTTCCTTTTTCGTCCGGTAAGATCGTGGCATATTCTTTGGACGTGCGCATTCATTCCCCCGTGTTCTATCGCACAACTTTTTTTCTTGGCGGTGGAGTCGGCGGAAGTTATTTTGGGCCGCATGCGCACTCGGATCGTACAACCGGACCATTTCAATTCCCTATAAACGCAGATGTAGGATTTGAACATTATCCGCGATGGAACAGAAACATCGCGATCATCGTTGGAGGCCGCTACCGCCATTACTCTAACTTCGCGTCTGTATTCGGAACGCCTAAGCCGAATGACGGAGTTAATATGTTCGGGATTTTCTTCGAAGTGGATTTTTAGGTAAAAGGCGAGATGAAATATCCCGCCTTTATATTTTGTTCAGAGAAGCAAACGTTTCAATAGACAGTCTCCACATCGTCGTCGTTTGGTTCGTCGTGTTGCCGACCCTTTTTTCTTTTTAATATATAAAAAGTCGTTCCGAATCCTTCTACGCGAATTTCCTCATCTGGCGCCGCTTTTTCTTCTCCAACCTTAGCTTTGCCGTGCAGGATCTCGACGACTTGCCAACCATCCTTGCGCAAATTATTTATCCGTTCTTCAATCCTTTGTTTTTTCTGCGCCGCCCCCCTTTGAGCTTTCTGCGGGGACGCTTTCTTCGCTAGGAGATTTTTTCGGTGATTCAGCTTGCCGCGTTTTGCCGGCGTTTTTCTGCACGGCTTCCTCCGCGCGCCGATCCAAATCTTCTTGCCACTTTTGAAACTCTTCTTTGGGCATAAATTTGGGTAATTTAGTCCGCCCACCAGGCATCTCACTGCTCGCTTCGCTGCGCTTTCAAAACCCTCGGTTTTGAACTCGTCCCGCCTGGCGGGACTAATTCCTACACGGGGAGAGATTACATTTCTCCCCGACCCCCTCTACGGCATTTCTGGAACCTTACTCCTTACAATTGGCAGCGAGGAAAAAATAAATTTGCGAGTGGAATTATACAACTCTGCTCTAACATTTTTTGAACGAAACTGACCGCCTCCGCTTCCCGCCTGCGCCGAGGCTTCGGCGGGCAGGCGCTCCGGCGGAACGCTCGGGCGTGGCGGAATCCCCCCATCCGTCGCGCCCTCGCGGGAGGCCAAAATTTTTCGCCGCTATTAAGAAATTATTTCAAAAACCCCTCAACAACCTCTTTTGCAGCAATTCTCGTTTTCTCGATCCTTAATCTAGTTTTTAATTCATCCGCTTTCACTAAACTAGCAATTTCGTTCTCGGATAAATTTCTGTCGCGCATTACTCTTTCAACCTCAGATGCAAGAGTATTATAAGTTCCTGATTTTTTATCCCATTTTGTCCTGCCCACCAACCCCCCAATGCTTTCATCTGAAAAACCGAGCGCATACAACTGCTTTACTCTTAGCGCGGCATTTTTCAAACGACGCACATCTTCTTCTGTTGAAATTAACCCGTAAGAATCGCTGCTTAATTCTTCGTGAAGCTTGCCAATTTCAATTCGTTTCCCGTTGCCTTTCCTATCTGCGCCTATCAGAGCATGAACTTCTTTTAGAAGAAGATTCTTATCTCCAAAAATGTTCAATGCTTCCACGAGCTTTTCCTTACTTGTTTGTGTTTTTCTAACTTGATGGGAATGTATAAACTCATGGTGTAAATCATTGGCTGCGCCACTTGACCCTTTCGCCGCAAGCAAGGCAATTAGAATATCGGGGTTAGCAAGTATTCTTGTTGCCTCTGGACCCATATATATTTTTTGTGTTCGTACATCAAAATATGGCCGATTTATATCTTCACCAAATACATGTCTTCCCTCCGTCGTCATAATTTTTGCTGCTCCTTCCAACGCTTCAAAATTGCCACGGTCGCCACATGTCGCTTGCATTCTTTCCAAAATCGATCGAAATATTTCTGCCTTTCGTTCAGCAAGCTGTCTTAATAACTCATCTTCGGGGTGTTCACCGACTTGTGTAAGTATTTTTCTATTTATTTTTTCAAATAGAGTAGGAATTTCCACCTCAGAAATTTTTTCTTGCGCGCGCAACTTCTCAAGCTCTTCGGTTAATGTTTCAACACTAACACCACCCATGTTGTGCTCGACACTATTCTGTTTTTGCTTCGGTGTAAATTGTGGTTGTTCTTCAAAATTTGACATAAATTTATTTTATTAACTCATCGGCCGACACGCCAAGCGCGTCCGCCAATCTTTGAATTGTCGCAAGTGTAGGATTCTTATTTCCGCTCTCAATGTTGCTTATATAACCCTTATCCACCTCTAAAAGACGTGCCAGTGCGCCTTGCGACAATTTTTTCTTAGCGCGAACTTTTTTCAAGTTCTCACCTAACTTTTTAGATATTTCCTGCATATTCCTTATTCACAGTTTACCACTTGTTGTTTTGTCGGACAACAGTTATACTATAATATAACTATGGTAAATCTTTTCTTAATTGAATTAGCGGCGAAAAATTTTGGCCTCCCGCGAGGGCGCGGCGGAAGGGGGGCGGGGGGATTCCGCCACGCCCGAGCGTTCCGCCGGAGCGCCTGCCCGCCGAAGCCTCGGCGCAGGCGGTAAGCGGAGGCGGTCAGTTTCGTTCAAAAAATGTTCGAGCAGAGTTGTATAATTCCACCAATATCAAACTTTCCGATTTTTGCCCGACCGATTCAGCCGCGCGAAGCGCGGCCAATCTCGTCGGCCAAAAATCTGAAAGTTTAATCTTGGTGCCCCGTGCAGGATTCGAACCTGCGACCTTCTCCTTAAGAGGGAGCAGCTCTACCAGCTGAGCTAACGGGGCATTATGCGAAGGCGGAAGCTATGGGCGGGATTCACAAACTACTTTAGCGCCATTTTGCTATAATTTCAATAAGGTATGGCGCACAAAGAACGTTTAATTATCTTGATCGCAGTTCTTATTCTCTTAGCCGGTTTTGCATACTGGTTTTTTGTTTTGCGCGGTGTCTCCCCGGTTATTGAAACTCCGGTCGGCGAGTTTGATGGGCCGGCGAGCTTGGGCGCGCAACTTGCGGAGGAAGCACAAAATCCTCTCAAAAATGCATTGCCTGCGGTCGCGCCAGACGTGAATCCGATCGAGGGGCTATATAAAAATCCATTCGAGTAACCGCGATCCGAAACTACAAATACATTCGAATGCCGCGAATAGAAACCAAATTTATTTTAGTTGCATCCGTTTTAACTGCGGCGCTTCTTATTAGTTTTGCCATCGTTGCTTTTGCCGAGGAGCCTGCCTCGCCGAGCGCGAGTCAAGGCGGGCCGGAGCCGACGGAAGCGGAAATCGACGAAGCCGGCATTGTTTTCCCTGTCGCTGAGCTTGGCGGCTGTCGAGACAAATCCGAATGTAAATCCTATTGCGAGCAGCCGGAAAACATGGAGGCATGTATCGCATTTGCCGAAGCGCACGGTTTGATGAGTCAAGAAGAAGCCGGGTTCGCAAGGAAGTTCAGAGACCGGCTGGAGGCCGGAGGTCCCGGCGGCTGCAGATCTCCGCGCGAATGTAATACTTATTGTTCCAATACCGAACACATCGAAGAATGCATTGCTTTTGCGGAAAAGAACGGGGTAAAGGATGAAAACGTTGCCGAAGGCAGGAAAGTTTTGAGCTACATTCGTTCCGGCGGCCAAATGCCCGGCGGCTGTAATTCGAAGGAATCCTGTGAAGCGTACTGCAGTAACTTTGACCATGCCGAAGAGTGTTTCGCTTTCGCCGAGAAAGCCGGACTCGCGATAACGCATGGCGGAGAGGGGAACATTCCTCCCGGTCAGTTCCAGAAGTTCTTGGAACTCGCTAAAAAAGGCGAGACGCCGGGTGGTTGCAGATCTAAGAATGAATGTGAGTCGTACTGCCAAAACCCAGATCATTTTGAAGAATGTGTTTCTTTCGGCGAGAAAGTCGGCCTTATTCCTCCGGAACAGGCGGCATTGATCCGCAAGACCGGCGGCATGGGCCCAGGCGGCTGCCGCGGTCCGCGCGAATGTGAAGCGTATTGCAACACGCCGGAGCACCAGGAAGATTGTTTCAAATTCGCGCAAGAATACGGTTTAGTGCCGGAGGAAGAACTGCGTCACCTCAAAGAAGGGGTTGCCAGTTTGCGAATTGGACTAGAGCAGGCGCCGGAAGAAGTTGTCGCTTGCCTTAAATCCTCTCTCGGTCCAAACATCATTACAGAAATTGAAGCCGGTACGCTTGTTCCCGGCCCCGCAATCGGCACGAAGGTTCACGAATGTTTCGAAAGGTTTGGCCAGGGAGGAATTCCCGGAGAGGTTTTTGAAGGTGCGCCGCAAGAGGTGTTAAATTGCATCCGCGTGAAGGTTGGAGTTGATTTCGATGCGATTCGCGAGGGCAAAATAGCTCCGACGCTTGAGCTTGGCGACAATATCCGCTCTTGTTTTGAACAGTTTGCTCCGCCGCGCGAGGGTGGCGTGTTGCCTGGCGGCGCACCGGGAGAGTTTGGTTTCGAGAACTTGCCGCCGGATGTTTTAAGCTGTGCGAAGCGTGTTTTAGGAGAAGGGGTTTTAGAGCAACTGAAAGCAGGCACGATCTCGGGGGAGAAATTCGCCGAGGCGGTTAAGCGGTGTTTCTATGAATCCGGAACAGGAGCAGGAGTTCAACCGCCAAGCGGCGGCGGTGTACTGCCATCTCCCGGCAGTATTTGCCCGGCAATGCCTACAGTAAATGAATGCCCGCCCGGACAGAACAAGTTTGTCGTGTTCGAATCTCCCGAATGCGGAGTATATTACGGTTGCAAGTCGGAAAACATTGAACCGGCGTCGCTGCCGTCCTTTCCGCCCGAAGTCATTTCCTGCCTTAAGAATTCTTTAAGCGAAGAAGTGGTGAGAAGTTTACAGTATCAGCCGCCGTCTCCGGAAGTGCTCGAGGCGATCAAGAAGTGCTATGCGCTCCAGTCGGGCGGAGGAAATCTTCTCGAGGTCTTCAGACCGCTATTGCCGTTTTAAAAATCCGCCTTTTAAAACTTCTTTTGCAACAAAACTACCAGCGCTACACCATGGTGTAGCGCTGGTTTTCACCTTGTTTTGGTGCCCCCGGAGGGATTCGAACCCCCAAATCGAGCTTCGAAGGCTCGCGTTTTATCCATTAGACTACGGAGGCAATTTACGGGGTAAAAAGCCTGGTCGTGATACTTGCCCCGTAGTGAAATTGCGACTTATAACTATAGCCGGAGGCTTTCGCAATTTCTACTATCGGGGTCCATTATACCACGAGGGCGCTTGTGTTTTTATAGTAAATAAATTTTTGAATTTTCGCAAAAAAATCCGTCCAGCTATAGCTGAACGGATTCGCAAAAATGCACAATTCGAGAATCGAGACACTTGCCCGGAAGTTCAACTGAAAATCTAAATCCGAGATCGCTGTCGGTAAGGGTTATCTTGTAGCGGAGAGGATCCCGCATGTATTCTGCAGTTACCAACGCATAGCTGCCCGAACGCCAGATGTCTTCGGTATCAGACACAGTGCCGTCAGTTTCGACTCTTTGAGTGCGGATACGAATCGCGGCGAATTCTTGTCCTTTCTTGCCCCACACCTTGAAGACAGGAATACCTTCTGCGTTGGTAAAGATAAGCCCCTTTTGTTTCGTTGCGGGGTCTTTGAAGGTCAATATTTCTCCAAAAGTTACCACTTTCTTTGTCCCCGTGACTGGGATTAATTTGAAAAGCTTAAGTTTATATCCAAAGAAGAGTTCTCCGCGTTTCTTGAACTGCCACGATTCAATTGGCGGAATGACTGAGTTTTTGATTTGCGCATATTGGGGAATTCTCAATTTGGTGGTTTGCGCGTTAACCAAGCAAGTTGACAGAAGCAAGCTGATTGCAAGCAATACGCTAATGACGATTCGCTTCATTTAAACTCCTTTTTAAGTGGAATCCTGCATAGAGATTAGCAAAGTACTGTATTATGTGTCAAATGGATTTGTTGTTAAACTAGGATCGATGCCTGAACTTCTCATTTTTCAACTCATCATACTAATTCTTTCAGTCGTTATTCATGAGGTGTCGCACGGTTATATTGCGGAATATTTAGGTGACCAGACGGCGCGGCTCGCGGGGCGGCTGACTTTGAATCCGCTGAAGCACCTCGATTTTTTCGGCTCGTTCCTTTTGCCGCTCATACTATCTTTAACAGCCGGCATCGTTTTCGGCTGGGCGAAGCCAGTGCCGTACAATCCGCGCAACTTGAAAGATCCGGTCGGCGGGGGAGCGAAGATAGCCGTGGCCGGGCCGATTTCGAATTTAGTCATCGCGCTAGTTTTCGGAACATTCATTCGGCTGTTTGCCGTCGCGGGCCTACTTTCCAGTTTCTTGGCCATGCTTTTCGGAATGATAGTTTTTATAAATATTTTGCTTGCAATTTTCAATCTTGTTCCCATCCCGCCCCTCGACGGCTCTAAAGTTCTTTTCGCGGTTCTGCCCAAAACGGAATCGACAATAAGAGCTTTCATCTGGCTCGAGCGGTACGGAATGTTCATTGTTTTTCTCTTAGTTTTCTCCGGATTTTTCCGATTTTTGCTTCCAATCATTGACCTGCTTTTTCTTGCCATCACTGGCCAGCAGTTTGATGTTTGACAATGATTCTTTTTTGTGCTATACTTTTAAGAGATGTAAATTCGAGGAAAGGAGGCCCCGATGTTCGGAAGAGAGTATCGCACATTGAAAGCCCTTCGGAGTGGAGCGGTCGTCGACTTCGGCGGCATCTTGCTCGAGATGGACGAGGGTGAAATCCGGTCCGGCGACCTTTACGTGGCAGAGCGGAACACTGGTCCGCACCTGCTCACGGCAAGAGAAGTCAGCACGGAGCACGGCTGTATCCATTCGACCTGTACCGCGTATTCGTTCGACATTGGCGAGTGCGTGAAAGTGCGGGAGGTGCAACAGTCCACGGCCGAAGGAAGAGAAGTGTATACCCCGCCTTCTGTGGGGTATGCCAACCGCTGAAACTAACGGGGGCAGACACGTTCTGCCCCCACACTTTTTATCGCCGACTGACCTAGTCAGCCAGCATTTTCTTTGGTATCATCTAGTGTGCACGACTTGCATGTTTCTACTATATTCTCTATTCTATATTCTCGATATGCCCACAGTCAGTCAGTTAATTAAAAAAGGACGAAAAGTCGTTAAGGCGAAAACGAAATCGCCGGCTTTGTCGTACTATTTTAATACCATCAAAAATCGGCCAGTGGATTCGCCTTCGCCCTTTAAAAGAGGAGTGTGTCTTAAAGTATTTACCACGACTCCGAAGAAGCCGAACTCCGCGCTCCGCAAAGTTTGCCGCGTGCGGCTTACGAACGGCATGGAGGTAACCGCTTATATCCCCGGCGAAGGCCACGCCTTGCAAGAGCACTCGATCGTTGTCATTCGCGGCGGGCGCGTTAAAGACCTTCCGGGCGTGCGTTACCACGTCGTCCGCGGCGTGATGGATACGACAGGGGTTGAAGGTAGGAAGCAGCAGAGGTCGAAGTATGGGACAAAAAGACCTAAGTAACCGCCACGCGCCCGCGAGAGTAGCGAGCGGTTGCCGTGGGCGAAGTTCCCCGCCCTCTAAGCTATCGCTTATAAAGAAATCCATGAAAATAAATTTTCAAAACTTCAATACAGTTAACCTTCGGTCCATGTGCCTAGAGGGCGGGGTACTCGTTTTTGTGGCTAAATTTTATTCGCCACTAACGGACTCTAAAATTTAGACAAAAACGGCAATGCGTAAAAAACGAGTTTACAGAAAACATTACGAAGCAGATATTATTCACGACCGCATCGAGCTCGGCCGGCTTATTAACTACGTAATGCGTGACGGCAAGAAGTCCGTGGCCGAAAGAGTTGTGTATGACGCTTTGGAGCACATCAAAAAAGTTTCGAAAGAAGAGCCGCTCAAAGTTTTCGAAAAAGCGCTCGAGAACGCTTCGCCTATGCTTGAAGTCGCCTCAAGGCGTGTTGGCGGCGCGAACTATCAGATCCCACGCGAAGTGCGGCCGGAGCGCAAATTTATGCTTGCTCTGCGCTGGATAATCGGCGCGGCGCGCGCGAAGAAAGGCAAGCCGATGGCCGAGAAATTGGCCGAGGAACTCCTCGCGGCGGCAAAGAATGAAGGCGCGGCGATAAAAAAGAAGCAGGATATGCATCGCATGGCCGAAGCCAACCGCGCCTTTGCTCATTTCGCTAGATAAACGCGTATAGCCATGAAAAAGGAAGCAATCGAACAAGAAAATTCAGAAAGCCCAAGTCACGAGGATCCAAGACAAATTTTATTAGAAGAAGCAAAACAATTGGCTCTTTCAGACAAAGAAGTGTTTAACGCAGCAAGGGAAGAATTATCGAAACCATTAGGGCCGAACGAGTGGGGGTATGGCCGCAGAGAATGGTTGGAGGCAGAGGAAGAAAGAGAGGCCAACATGATTAAATTTTTGGACCTTGTTGAATTGAGTTTAATGGAATTGCGCGACAGCCAAACATTTAAAGCCCCAGGGCCGCAGGTTTACAGCGAAAAAACGGAACAGAAAATTGAAGAAATTGCATCAAAAATTATTTGGGCTATAGATAAATATTACGGCGATTCCAAAGAACCAATATTGGCTCACGATCGTAGCTATGAAACACTGCAGTATGCAAAAAAAATAGACCAAGCAAGAACACCGCAAGAAAAATTGATTCTCATTAACGACGTCTTACACTTTCTCCACTTAGGCGGTCCGGCAGCGCAATACTTGGTTAAAGATCTATATAATCTTCACGGAGCAAAAGTAAAAAATCTTTTGGATCGACTTAGCAATCTTAAATAATATTTATGGAAAGACCCGAACTACAAAGCGGCGCGGAACAACTTCCCAAAGAGGTTGAATTAAGTCCGGAAGAGGCGCAACGCGCAAAGAGAAGGAAGTACGATAAGGCCCGAAAACAAAAAACCAACTTTTTGAAGCGGTTCGACAGAGAGGCCTTTACACTGGAAGAAGAGAAAGAATGGATCGCGAGGCAGCCGGATAAAGCACTTGTTGTGCCTCCGCTCGAAGACAAGCGCAAACTTCATGACTTTTTCCAAAAGCAGGCCTTCGACAATTTTGTCCAGCCATTAGCTGATTACGAAAATTTAAAGAATGAAATATTGAATGGCCCACTCAGCAACACTAAGAAGAAAGAAGCTATGCGTGAACTTGAAGCAGGGAAAGCAAAAGTAGAAGGAGAATTGGCGCAATTTGTCGACTGGGATCCTAAAGCGACAGATGAAGAAAAGAAGAAATATTTAGAGGGCGTGGGAAAGCTTTTGAAGAATATTTAGGCCTTTTTGCATAAGCACGCCTTGTGCTGTTATTATTCTCGTTAATATGCCCAGAAGTTATCCAATTGAGAGAGTAAGAAATATCGGTATCATTGCCCACATCGATGCCGGAAAAACCACCGTATCCGAGCGGGTGCTTTTTTATACAGGAATTTCTCACAAAATAGGTGAAGTACACACGGGAGACACTGTGATGGACTGGATGGAACAGGAGCGCGAAAGGGGAATTACCATCACCTCCGCCGCAACCACGACTTTTTGGGTGCCGACATATTTCAGCAAAGAGCAAAGCGCAAAGAGCAAAGAGCACGAATATCGCATAAATATCATCGACACGCCGGGCCACATTGACTTTACGGTTGAAGTGAAGCGCTCGCTCCGAGTTTTGGACGGGGCTGTTGTCGTTTTTGACGGCGTCGCCGGGGTGGAGCCGCAGTCGGAAACTAACTGGAGGTACGCGGACGAGTACTCTGTGCCGAGGATCTGCTTCATCAACAAGCTCGACCGCATGGGCGCGAGTTTCGAGAAAAGCTATAAATCCATTCTCGATCGCTTAACCCCGAATGCTGTGCCGGTGCAGATCCCGATCGGCCTCGAAGGCGCCTTTAGAGGGGTCATCGACTTGCTTCAAAAGAAAGCATTTGAATTTCAGGGCGAACACGGTGAGCACATTGTTGAAATCCCGATTCCTGAATCATTCAGCGACGAAGTGAAGCTTAGGCACGGGGAACTTTTGGAGAAGATAGTCGAAAATGACGATGTCTTAATGCATCAATATCTCGAAGGCAGTGAGCCGGCGCTCGACGATTTGAAAAGAATTTTGCGGAAAGCTGTGCTCGAAAATAAGATCGTGCCTGTTTTTTGCGGTTCGGCTCTGAAAAACAAGGGAGTGCAACTTGTGCTTGATGCCGTGGTTGACTATCTTCCGGCTCCAACAGATCTTCCTCCCGTTAAAGGCATCGATCCCAAGACGAGCGCCGAACTTTCGCGTACCGCGGACGACAATCAGCCGTTCTCCGCTCTGGCGTTCAAGATAGCAACGGACCCGTACGTCGGCACGCTCGCATTTTTCCGAAATTATTCCGGAGTGCTGAAGCGCGGTTCATATATTTTGAATACGACGAAAGGCGAGCAGGAGCGCATCGGGCGGGTTGTGCGCATGCACGCCAACAAACGCGAAGAAGTTGAAGAGGTCTACGCGGGCGACATCGCGGCGATAGTCGGCCTCAAGAACACGACGACAGGGGATACGCTTTGCGATCCAGCGAATCCGATCGTCTTGGAGAAGATCACGTTCCCGGAGCCGGTCATCGGCATCCGCATCGAACCCAAAACCAAAGCCGACCAGGAGAAAATGGGTACGGCTCTGCACCGCTTAGCAGAGGAAGACCCGACATTCCGCGTTGCCGGTGACCCCGACACCGGAGAGACCATCATTTCCGGCATGGGTGAATTGCACCTAGAGATCATCGTCGACAGGATGAAGCGCGAATTTAGCGTTGATGCCTCGGTTGGCCGGCCGCAGGTGGCTTACAAGGAAACGATCACCGGAACATCCGAAGCGGAAGGAAAATACATTCGCCAATCGGGAGGTCGCGGGCAGTACGGACACGTATGGCTTAAGGTTAAACCGCTCGAGCGCGGCAAAGGATTCGAATTCGTCGATGACATCAAAGGAGGCATCATACCCCAAGAGTTCATTACTCCAGTCGAGAAGGGAGTTAAAGAAGCGATGGACAAAGGCGTCCTTGCGCACTACCCCTTGACCGACATAGAAGTTTCGCTTTACGACGGCTCTTTCCACGAAGTTGACTCTTCGGAGGCGGCTTTCAAAATCGCCGGTTCGATCGCTCTTCAGGAAGCAGTGCGGCGCGCGAAACCCGCAATCCTGGAGCCGATCATGAAAGTGCAGGTCATCGTGCCGCCCGATTTCTTGGGCGAGGTTACTGGGAACCTGAACTCCAAGCGCGCGCGGATCGAAGAGCTTTCCGACCGTATTGGCGTAAAAGTGATAGACGCGCTAGTGCCGCTCTCCGAAATGTTCGGCTACGCCACGGAATTGCGTTCAATGACACAGGGACGCGGGTCGTTTGTGATGGAATTCTTCAAATACGAGATAGTTCCTGGCAATATAGCCCAACTTATTGTTGAGGGTAAAAGAAGATAGCTATCAGCGAATAGCGAATGCTGTTCGAATTTACGAATTTCTTGTGGTGAGCGGAGTCGAACCATTTGCAGATTCGTTTCCAATTCGTTATTCGTTGATTAGTTCACGGCTTGTGTTATACTACTTGGAGTTGTTTTAATCGAAGGCATGTATGCAACTGAAGCGGTTAGCTGTAATAGCCGTTTTTTTGTTGGTTGTCGCGTCGTTCCCGGTTTCCGGGGCAGAGGGGTATGACAATGCAGAAAGAAAGGAGATTCGCCGGTCCGACGCGGAAGATGTTTTCAGGGAAGGATTGTTGAAATTTCGCAATAGTGATTACGCGGCGGCGGTTGAAAGTTTCGAGAAATATACTTTGCGTGAGCCGAATGACCCGAGGGGGCCGTGGATGAACCTAAAAGCGCGGTGTATGCAATTCAGGGCCGATCGTAAAGCTGACGAGACGAGCGGGAAAAAGACAGAGAAAATTGACGACCTTTACTATGCCGAGCTTATGCTTCTCGCCGATACCGCCATAAAACAAGTCCAAGAAAAAATCCTCGAAGAAGACAAGGTCGGATTTTACAGGTTTGTCGCGGCTGACGCTTTAGGCATCAAAGGAGTGTTCCAAAAAGCAAACGATAATTGGAAAGGAGGAGTAGATACCGCAGAAAGAATGAGAGAATTTGCCGAGACATCCGATTATCAGGACTCGAAGTATCTTTTGGGTCTTGCGGAATACGGATTAAGTCTTATGCCCGGACTTAAAGGTTGGATAGTGCGCCGCGCCGCGCCGTTTTACGGCTTTCCGAGTGATCGAGAGCACGGCCTGCAATTGATCCACGAAGCCGAAATGGACAACACCGGCCCGTTCGCGGACGACATCCGCCTTCTTATGTTTCAGATCCTTACCGACACCAAAAAACTGAAAGATAAGCATCGGCGTAAAGCCGAAGAGATCTTTCAGGTTAAAACCCATGATTTATACGTTCGCCTGAAAGTTTTGTACCCGCAGAATGAACTGATTCGGAGATATGAAGGAAAAACGCAATAGCTCGCCAAATCCTTTGGATTGGCGAGCTTTTTTGTTCTTAACAGGAGCATTTCAATACTTTTCCACAGCGCGCTTGACCCCGCACCTTTTCCGGCTTTTTCGGTACTCTGCGCGTAGCACCAGCCGGAAAAGGTGCGGGGTTGACAGCATGTTTCCATCTGGTATAATATTTAGAATATCTTACGCGCGCCGCTTGACAGATTTAATGGCGCCTGTAAGCTCTAAACTAACGCTTAGTCGAAAGGCGGTTGGTTTAAAAACGTTTCAAACATAAAAAAATAAAAAAATGGCAGAGAAAGAAAAGTTTACAAGAGGTAAGCCGCACGTGAACGTCGGCACGATTGGTCACGTTGACCACGGAAAGACGACTTTGACCGCGGCAATTACGCACGTCCTCTTCATGAAGGGATGGGCGAAGAAAGAGGAAAATGTCGATCAAATTGACAATGCTCCCGAAGAAAAAGCGCGTGGTATTACTATCGCGCTTCATCACTCGGAGTACGAATCCGAAAAGCGCCACTACGCGCATATCGACGCTCCGGGCCACGCTGACTACATCAAGAACATGATCACGGGTGCGGCGCAGATGGACGGAGCGGTTTTGGTTGTCTCGGCCGCAGACGGCCCGATGCCGCAGACGCGCGAACACATTTTGCTTGCACGTCAGGTCGGAGTTCCGGCGATCATCGTCTTCTTGAACAAAGTTGACCAAGTTGATGATCCGGAATTGATTGACCTCGTCGAATCCGAAGTCCGCGAGCTCTTGAAGAAATATGAATTTCCGGGAGACACGACCCCGATCATCCGCGGTTCGGCCTTGAAGGCCTTGAACGCGAAATCGGCAGATGACGCTGACGCGAAACCGATCCTCGATCTCGTAAAGGCACTGGACGAATTCATCCCGGAGCCGGTTCGCGAGCTCGACAGGCCGTTCCTTATGCCTGTTGAAGACGTTTTCTCGATCGAAGGCAGAGGCACCGTGGTTACCGGCCGTGTTGAGCGCGGCAAGGTCAAGGTCAACGAAGAAGTTGAAGTGATCGGATTGCGCGCGACGCAGAAAACCGTAGTTACGGGAATCGAAATGTTCAACAAGCTTTTGGACGAAGGTATGGCCGGCGACAACGTCGGAATTCTCCTCCGCGGCCTGAAGAAAGAAGACGTTGAGCGCGGTCAGGTTATCGCGAAGCCCGGTTCGGTTACGCCGCACACGGAATTCGAATCAGAGGTCTACATCCTCTCCAAAGAGGAAGGAGGCCGACACTCACCTTTCTTTGCCGGATACAAGCCGCAGTTCTACATCAGAACGACGGACGTGACGGGCGAAGTTACGTTGCCGCAAGGCATGGAAATGGTTATGCCGGGCGACACCGTTAAACTTGTTGTGAAACTTATCTCCCCGGTAGCCCTTGAAGAGAAGCAGAGGTTCGCTATCCGCGAAGGCGGAAAAACAGTTGGCGCTGGAGTTGTAACGAAAATACTGAAGTAAGTTACGAAATTACGAATAAGTACGAATAGTACGAATTCGTATTTTCGTAAGAAATTCGTAATTTAGTAATCCATGGCAAAAAAGAAAGAAGCGGACATTCCGCAGAAATTGCGCTTGCGCATTAAGTCGTACGATCACAAACTAATCGACACTTCTTCGCGCCAGATAATTGAGGCAGCGGAAAGGAACGACGCGAAGATCGCAGGTCCGATCCCGCTTCCAACCGAGATAAAGCGCTACACAGTGAATCGCTCGGCCTTTATCGACAAGGACTCGCGCGAACAGTTTGAACTCCGAGTCCATAAACGTCTCGTCGAGATATTGAATCCCTCGCAGAAGATAATCGAGTCACTGAGCAATCTAAATCTTCCGGCCGGAGTCGATGTCGAAATAAAGATGGTTTAGAAAAAACCGCCCCGCAGAAGGACGGTTTTTCCTTAGGAAATAAGGACTATTTCTTGGTTTTGTGTCCGCCAGCCCTATTCGCATTGACTTTGTTGCGCCGTTTTGCTATCATCTACATAATCCGCGCACCAGACCGCCGACGGCGGACGGTGCGGGACTAAGCTAAATAATGGTTATTTTTCGATAACCGAATAAAGGTTTTGGAGTGTTAGCCAGGCGACCCGGGCTAAGACCGGGTCGTTTTTGTGTCATAAACGCAGACTTACGCAGAACGCACGCAGAACTACGCAGAAATTTTCCGCGTTAGTCTGCGTGAAGTCCGCGTCGGTCTGCGAAAAGAAAACATGAGTTTTATTTTGGCGAAAAAATTAAAGATGAGCCAGGTCTGGAAAGACCAGAACGTGATCCCTGTCACGGTGCTTCAAGCCGAGCCGAACAAAGTTTCCGCTTCGCGTACGAAAGAAAAGGACGGCTACGAAGCCGTTCGGGTTTCTTTCGGCAAGCACAAAAAAGAATTCAGGAGCAAATGGCCAGCCACTTTTGATATTGGACAGTTCAAAAAAGGCGACGCTATCTCTGTCGAGGCCTTTAAGGAAGGTGATGTTGTGCGTGTGAGCGGTACTTCGAAGGGCAGAGGTTTTCAGGGAGTCGTGAAACGGCACGGTTTCGCCGGCGGTCCAAAGACGCACGGGCAAAAAAATCGTTTCAGGGCGCCTGGTTCGATCGGCAGCACCGCCTTTCAGAGGGTCGTGCCGGGAAGGCGGATGGCAGGACACATGGGAGTTGAAAGGGTCACGATTAAAGGATTGAAAGTTGTTGGTGTCGATAAAGACAAAAATCTTTTGTTCTTGCACGGAGCCGTTCCTGGAGCGAGAGGCGGAATTGTAGAGGTGGCAAAAATTTCAAATTCCAAATAACAAATCCCAAACAAATTCAAAATATAAAATCCAAATGACCAAAACATTTTGAATTTAGAATTTCGAAATTAGATATTGTTTGTGATCTGGTGCTTGTAATTTGTGATTTAAACATTATGCAAACCGACGTTTATAATTTGGAAAATAAAGTTGTGGAGAAAACGGAACTTCCAGAGGGTGTTTTCGGCGCGAAGTGGAGGCCGGCTTTGGTAGCCCAAGTTTTGCGAGCACAGCTAGCGAACCGCAGGCGTCCATGGGCGCACGCGAAGACACGTGCCGAAGTCCGCGGCGGAGGCCGAAAACCATGGAGGCAGAAGGGCACTGGCCGCGCTCGGCACGGCTCGATCCGTTCGCCTTTATGGGTTGGCGGAGGCAAATCCCACGGTCCTAATAAGGAAAGGGATTATTCGCAGAAAATTAATAAAAAGATGCGGAACCAGGCCTTGGCGAGCGTTCTTTCGAAGAAATTCAAGGACGGCAACGTTAAGGTATTTTCTTCCCTCGAGCTCGAAACGCCAAAAACAAAAATTTTAGCAGCCGCGCTTCGGAAAATTTTGGCGGTGCCGGCAAAAGACAAAAGATACGATGTGCTTTTGGTCGCCGGCGAAGGCAATAGATCGATCACGCGCGCCGCGTCCAATTTGCAGAAAACAAAAGCCGTTCACGCTAATTCTCTTAACATTTACGATACTGCGAATTACAAAAGTGTTTTCGTTGAAAAAGAGGCGCTCGCGACGATCGGCAAACGTTATAATCGTTAACAATAATGTACGACGTCATCAAAAAACCATTAGTTACGGAAAAATCTTCTTTCTTGAGCGGAGAGAGGAAGTATGTTTTTATTGTGAGGCCCGACGCGACCAAACCGGAAGTAAAAAAAGCGATAAAATCCATTTATAAAGTTGATCCGGTCGACGTGAATATTGTGAATCGTCCCTCGAAGCGTAAGCGCGTGGGATCTGTGCGCGGCCGCCAACCGGGTTATAAAAAAGCGATAGTGACACTAAAGGAAGGGCAGAAGATAGACATAGCGTAATACCAATATACTAATGCGCGCGAATGATACTAATGGCGCTTTAGCGCAGCATACCAATAAACTAATTAACCCATTCGTATATTTGTATTATTGAGCTACAGCGACA
Source organism: Patescibacteria group bacterium (assembly GCA_038077975.1). Classification (GTDB taxonomy): domain Bacteria; phylum Patescibacteriota; class Minisyncoccia; order UBA6257; family 2-01-FULL-56-20; genus JBBUGM01. The sequence continues at coordinate 34,330 of JBBUGM010000011.1, read as the reverse complement.
TTCGCAGTATTAGTATAAATTCGCAGATTAGAATTATGAAACAATTTTCCCCAACAACTCCATCGCGCCGAAGCATGACCGTAGTTGACTACGGCGTCTTAAGCGGTGTGCGGCCGAAGCGGTCGCTCTTGCGCCGACTTAAGAGCAATTCCGGAAGGAATTCCCAGGGCAGGATAACGATGCGCCACCAGGGCGGCGGCAACAAGAAACTTTATCGGGTCATCGATTTTAAGCAGCTTGAACTTAACCAGGAAGCTGTCGTGAAAACTTTGGAATATGATCCTTACCGCACCGCTTTCATCGCACTCGTTCTTTATCCGAACGCAAGAGAGCATTACATTTTGGCCCCGCATGGACTTAAGGTCGGGGATAAATTGGTTTCGGCGGATTCCGCGCCGCTTAGGGTCGGCAATCGCTTGCGCCTGAAGAACATCCCCATCGGTTATCAGGTCTACAACATAGAAATGTCGCCGGAAATGGGTGGGAAACTCGCACGCTCCGCCGGTTCTTACGCCGAAGTTTTGGCGAACGCGGACGGATATACGGACATCAAGCTTTCTTCCGGAGAAGTGCGCCGCGTGCTTTGGGATTGCTTTGCTTCGATCGGGCAGGTTTCGAATCCGGAACACAATTTAGTGACGATTGGCAAAGCGGGCCGCTCAAGATGGCTCGGCGTGCGTCCGACCGTGCGCGGTAAGGTTATGAACCCGGTTGACCACCCCTATGGCGGCGGCGAAGGCCGCACGCAGCGCGGCACGCGGAAGCCGAAGACGAAATGGGGCAAAGTTACCGGCGGACACAAGACGAGAAACAGGAAAAAGTGGTCGAGCGTCCTAATTATCAAACGCAGGAAATAAAATCATGTCGCGCAGTTCTAAAAAAGGGCCTTATGTCGCCCCGGACATCATAAAAAAGATTGGCAGAGCGAAGCCCGGCGAGGGTGCGTCCATTAAAACATGGTCGCGCGCGTCGGAGATCTCGCCCGAAATGGTGGGGTATACGTTCGCGGTCCATAATGGCAAAATTTTTGTTGATGTAAGGGTATCAGAGGACATGGTTGGCCATCGCCTGGGAGAGTTTTCGCCGACGCGCAAATTTACGCGCCACGGCGGTAAGATGCAAAAGGAACTCGAAATGAAGTCTGCCGAGGGCGCGGGAGCCGCTACCGCGGCGGCTGTTGCACCGGCAAAAGAAAAAAAAGCGTAATACCAATATACAAATGCGTGCGAATGATACTAATGGCGCTTTAGCGCTGCATACCAATATACTAATTGACCCATTCGTATATTTGCATTATTGAGCTACGGCGACATTCGCATTATTAGGATAAATTCGCAAATTAGCATCATCACCATGAAGCAAATCGCAAAACTTAATTATCTGCGAGTCGCACCCCGTAAAGTGCGGCTGGTTACCGACCTTGTGAAGGGCCTCTCCGTTAACGATGCCGAAGCTCAACTGATGCTTTTGAGAAAGCGCCCGGCTCCGGCGGTCTTAAAACTTTTGCGTTCGGCGATCGCCAACGCGAAAAATAACCAGAAGCTCGATTCCGAGAAGCTTTACATTGAGAAGCTCGAGGTTGACCAAGGGCCGATGCTCAAGCGGTTTTTGCCGAGGGCGAAAGGCATGGCGACCCCGATCCAGAAAAAAATGAGCCACATAACAATGGTTCTTTCCGAAAACGTGAATCCGAAAGCGCCGCGCTTTAAGATAGTTGTGCCTAAGAAAGTGAAACTTCCTCCGGGAGAGGCAAGGCGTCCTAGGAAGGAAAAGAAAGTTGAAGTTGCGAGAGAAACACAAAAACCGAAAAGGCCAGGGTTCTTTAAGAGATTATTCACTAGGCGTAAAGCAGTATAGTCGGTTAAGTGAGTTTATAGCGAACGATGGGACACAAAATAAATCCAAAATCTTTTAGGTTGGGCATAAACGTGAAGTGGGCTTCGCGCTGGTTTCCGACGCGCGGGAAGATTTTTGGCAAGCATCTCGAAGAGGACGAGGCAATTAGGAAAGTGATCAACGAGAGGATCGGCCTCGCAGGTATTTCTTCGATCGAGATAGAAAGGACGGCCAGCAGTGTGAGAATTTTGATCAAGGCCGCAAAACCGGGACTCATCATAGGCCGAGGTGGCAAAGGCATTGAAGACCTAAGCAAAGCGATAAACGAAGTGCTTAAGGGCTTGAGGAAAACAAAAACTGCCGCAAGTATCAGTGTTAACGTCGAAGAGCTCAAGCGCACGGAAATTTCGGCTCAATACATCGCTCAGCAGATCGCCTGGGACCTAGAAAAAAGGATGACCTTTCGAAGAACAATGAAAAAGTACCTTGAATCGATCATGCAGTACAAGGAAGTTAAAGGCGCGAAGATAAGGTTTTCCGGCCGGTTAGATGGCGGTGAGATCGCAAGAAGGGAATGGTTGAGCAGGGGTGCATTGCCCTTGCAAACGCTGCGGGCAAACATCGATTACGGGCAATCTACGGCATTCTGCACATACGGCACGATCGGCATCAAGATCTGGATATATAAAGGCGAGGTCTTCGCGCGCGAAGACAACACTAAACATCACTAATATGAAACGAAGCACCACGAATATTAGTGGTAATTAGTCCCATATTCGTGATACTTAGTGTGTGAGCAATAGCGAACATGTTAATACCAAAGAAAGTAAAACACAGAAAGTGGCAGAAAGGTAGAAGTCGCAGGCGCCTTGTTGAGACCCGAGGGATCAATGTCAGCTTCGGCCAGTTCGGCCTCAAGGCAACAGAGGCGTCGTGGCTAAACTCCCGCCAAATCGAGGCGGCGCGCCGCGCCATCACCGGGCACCTTAAAAGGAGCGGCCGGCTTTGGATACGCGTTTTCCCCGATAAGCCGATAACACAGCAGGCGCCGGAAAAGACCCTAGGAGGAGGCAAGGGCTCTGTGGACCACTATGTTTTCCCTGTTCGTCCGGGGAGAGTTATCTTTGAGATCGACGGCGTCGAACGCAACATAGCCGAAGAGGCGCTGCGGCTTGCCGGGCATAAATTACCGTTCAAAAGCATAGTCATTAGTAAATGACACACTAATAACCACGAATATAAACACGAAGCACCACGAATATATTAGCGTTTATTCGTTCTATATTAGTGGTACTTGGTGTGCGAGCGATTCAAATATGAAAAAACGCGAGCTACAAGAATTAAAAAGTAAGCCGTTGCCCGAGCTCCAAAAGCTCGCAAAAGAAAGCCGTGAACGTTTACGCGAGCTGAAATTCAATTTGGCGGCTGGTAAAGTGAAGAACGTAAAGGAATTGCATGCCTTGAAAAGAAATATCGCTCGGATATCTACTTTTATTAACGAAGCAGCGAGATCATAAAAATTATGGCCATGAACAAAGAAACAAGTAAAAAAAGAAGGTTGACAGGAACTGTTGTTAGCGAAAAAATGGCGAAAACCAGGGTTGTTTTGATTGAGCGCTTGAAAAAGCATTCCAAATATCAGAAATATTTTAAGACATCGAAGAAATTCAAAGCCCATGATGAAAAGAACGAATATCATGTCGGCGAGAAAGTCGTTATTGAGGAAACGCGGCCGCTTTCGAAAGATAAGCGGTGGCGGATCGTGGGGAAAACGTAAATTGCGATTCAAAACTACAAATACATGCGAATGCCTCGAAAATTAATTCGTAGATTCGCATGAGATTCGTAGTTTGGCATCGCTCGCGTTAGCAATGATCCAAGAACGAGCCATATTAAAAGTAGCGGACAACACAGGCGCAAAGATAGTGCGTTGTTTTAGGATTTTAGGCGGAACGAGGCGCAGGTACGCGAGGATCGGGGATATCATCGTTGCTTCCGTCCAGGTGGCGGAGCCGAGGAAGGCGGTGAAGAAAAAGGACATTGTGAAAGCGGTCTTGGTTCGCGGGCGGGCGCCGATGAGGAGAAAAGACGGCTCGTACATCCGTTTTGATGAAAACGCGGTTGTTCTTGTTGACGCGAAGAAAGAACCCATGGCAACCAGAGTTTTCGGGCCGATGCCGCGCGAGCTCAAAGAAAAAGGTTTTGAGAAATTAATGACGATGGCGGAAGAAATCGTGTAATTCTCTACTAAATTACGAAAAAGTACGAATATACGAAAATGATTTAGTATATTCGTAAGAAATTCGTATTTCGTAGCCGAACTCCATGAAAATACGCAAAGGCGACAATGTAAAAATTCTTTCGGGTAAGGACCGCGGTAAAGTCGGCAAGGTTTTGCGCGTTTTTCCGGAAGACGACAGAGCGACCGTTGAAGGGTTGAATCTTTACAAGAAGCGCTCCAAGCCAAAGCGGCAGGGGCAGAAAGGTGAAGTAGTTAACGTGCCGCGGCCCGTGCACGCATCTTCATTGATGCTTATTTGCGGGAGTTGTAAAAAAGCCGCGCGAGTAGGATCTCGTAGCGAAGGCGGCAAAAAGGTCAGATATTGCAAGAAGTGCGGCGCTAATATATAGCGCACACGAATAACCACGAATACAAACACGAATTACCACGAATATGTTAGCGTTTATTCGTTCCATATTAGCGGTAATTAGTGTGTGAGCTACAGCGAACGTGCATAAAACCACTAAACACACATCCGACCACGGTAAGGGCATAGCCAGCTTTTTCGAAAAGATCGTTATTGATGTTGGCATCGGCCGTTTGAGTTCTCAGCCGAATTTTGAGGAAAAAATCCTGCCCCAAGTCATGCGCGACGTTGCTCTTATTTCCGGCCAAAAACCGGCATCACGTCCGGCCAAGAAGTCCATTGCCGGCTTCAAAACCAGGCAGGGGCAAGTTGTCGGCCTTAAAGTTACCCTGCGCGGGAAAAGGATGGTTGATTTTTTCGAGCGGATGATTAAAATGGTATTGCCGCGGGTAAAAGATTTTGGCGGGATCAAACTGTCGGCGGTAGACGATGGAGGTTCACTGAACATCGGACTCAGGGAACAACTTGTTTTTTCCGAGGTCAGTCCCGAGCTATCGCCCACTACATTTTCTTTGGGCGTAACCGTTGTGCCTAAAGTTAAGAATAAAGAAAAGGCGATGGAAAAATATCGATCATTCGGGGTTCCGCTGAAAAATCCTAAATCCTAAATTCTAAACAAATCACAAATATCAAATTTCAAAATTTTAAACCCGAAGGGATTTTTAGAATTTAGAATTTAGAAATTAGAACTTTAACATTGATATGGCAAAACAATCTGTAATCGCGCGCAGTAAAAAGAAACCAAAATTTTCCACACGGATAGTGCGGCGCTGTTTTCGCTGCGGCAGGAAGAGGGGATACATGAGGGACTTCAATCTCTGCCGTATTTGCTTCCGGGAAATGGCGACCATGCAACAGATACCAGGAGTAAAAAAAGCAAGCTGGTAAAAACCAATGTACTACGATCTATTACCAAGAATTAAAAATGCCGAGGCCGCAGGAAAGAGTTCCGTTCTTGCTCCGTTTTCTAAGATGGATTTTGCCATTGCCCAAGTGCTTTCGGCGACCGGTCACATCAAAGACGTCCAGAAAAAGACGGTAGGCAAAAAGAATTTTCTGGAGATAAAACTGCCGAATCAAAACGAGATAAGAGGCATCAAACTTGTCAGCAAGCCGGGTCGGCACATCTATGTTGATTATCGGAATATCAAAGCGGTGAAGAACGGTTATGGCTGGGGAGTTTATTCAACGCCGAAGGGTATATTGAGCAACAAAGACGCAAGAAAACAAAAGATTGGCGGCGAGTATTTATTCGAAATCTGGTAAACATGAGTCGTTTAGCAAGAAAACCTATCAAATTGCCCGAAGGCGTAACCATTGCGCAAAATGGAGATTTTTTGCTGGTTAAAGGCGCCAAAACGGAAAGGAAAGTAAAACTCTTTCCTGGCATCGATGTTGTCGCAGACAAAGGTTCGGTTTGGGTTAAGTTCGAAGCCAAACGCAAACAAGATAAGGCGATCTTGGGAACGACTTGGGCTTTGGTTCAAAACGCGATCCGCGGCGCCAAAGAGAATTTTTTGAAAGTGTTGGATATCGAAGGAGTTGGTTTCCGCGCTCAAGTGGAGGGGAAGAATTTGGTTTTGCATTTGGGCTATGCCGTGCCAGTGCGCCTCACGATACCCGAAGGCGTGGCCGTAGAGATCGAAAAGAACACGATCAAAGTGTCCGGAGCTGACAGGGCGCTTGTGGGCCAGGTTGCGGCGGACATTAGAGCTTACAAAAAGCCGGAGCCGTACAAGGGCAAAGGCATCAGGTATCGCGGTGAAATAGTGAGAAGGAAGGCGGGTAAGAAGGCCGGTGCCGCTGCCGTTGCTTAATAACGCAACATGAATCCCGTTAGAAGCCGCGATCGCGTGGCGCGGGCTAGAAAATATTACATAAAAGTGATAATCTTTATAACTAATTAAAAACTTTGCAGATTTCCTTGATCGCGATCTGCTTCTAACGGGATGAACCAAAAAAAATCATTTAATGCAAAAAAGGCAAGGCGTGTCGTTCGTGTAAGGGCGCGGATTTCTGGTTCCGCCGTGCGCCCACGGCTCGCGGTTTTGAGGAGCAATAGGGGCCTTTCTGTACAATTGATAGATGATGTGAAGGGACACACCCTTGCCAATGCCTCGAGCAAAGGCGTGAAGGGTTCGAAAACGGACCAGGCGCGCAAAGTCGGAGAATCAATCTCCAAAAAAGCGAAAGAACTCGGAATTTCGCAAGCGGTTTTTGACCGTCGGCACTACCGTTATCACGGCCGCGTGAGAGCTCTAGCCGAAGGGGCGCGAAGCGGCGGATTAAATATATGAATAACCGCACCGCAGAGCGGTGCGGTATCCAAAACCGCTCTGCGGTCTTGCGGTTATTCACCCCGCCCTATTTGCTGTAAAATCTAAGCATATGCATCACTTAAAGGCGAAGCCGCCTTACGGCTCTAATATTGCAATTGCTCAATTTCTGCCACAAATAGGGCGGGGTTATTATTCACGTGCCGCAATTCATCCCGCCCGCAAGCGGGCGGGTATTCTTGCGGGTGAATAATAAAACAATGAGAAGAGATCGTTCACCAAGAGTGGCCAAAAGAGAAGAATTCAAGGAAAAAGTTCTTGACCTCCGCAGGGTCACGCGTGTTGTCGCCGGCGGAAAAAGATTTCGTTTCAGGGTGACCATTGTTTTGGGTGACGGCAAGGGCAGGGTTGGGGTGGGTATCGCAAAAGGAATAGATGTTGCCCAGGCGGTCGGCAAAGCGAAAGAAGACGCGAAGAAAAAGATCATCAAGATCGGCCTCAAAGACCAGCGAACTATTCCACATGAGGTTTTCGCGAAATACAGCGCCGCAAAGGTTTTGATCAAGCCCGCCTCGGACGGCCACGGGCTTCGGGCTGGAGGCGCAGTGAGGTTCGTGCTCGCTCTTGCCGGCGTGAAGGATGCCACGGCAAAATGCCTTGGCCGAACTCCGAACAAACTGACGAATGCTTTGGCGACGATCGAAGCCCTAAAGAATCTGAAATCCGAAGCACGAAATCCGAAATCCGAAACAAATCCCAATAATCAAAATTCAAGATAACAAACGTTTAAAATTTAGATATTTGAATTTCGAGTTTGTTTAGGATTTAGAAATTAGAATTTAGAGTTTTATAATGCTGCACAATCTATCATCAATTCAAAAGCGGGCTCAGCGCGTCGGGCGCGGCGGCAAGCGCGGTACGACCTCGGGCCGAGGAACTAAGGGACAGAAGTCGCGTTCCGGGAGGCGCATTAGGCCGGCAGAGCGCGACCTTATCATCCGTATTCCGAAGAGACGTGGCCTTGGGAAAAGTGGCCCGAATAAGCCGACCTCGCCAGCGTCGAAGATATTTAATTTGAAGGACCTGTCTTTAGTAATAAAAGTTCATGCGAAAAAAGGCGAATTTACGCTCGACAAGAAATTCCTTCTCGAGGCGGGGCTTTTGCCGCGCCGCTTTAGCGGTGATGTTAAAATTTTAGGCGAGGGAGAGATGGGCATGCCGATTCGCGTGGAGGGGTTAAAGGTGTCGAAGAGCGCGAAGGCGAAGATCGAACGCGCTGGGGGGCGCGTCATCAGCGAATAACGAATAAACTGCGAATCTACGAATTCGTAAATTCGAAACAAAATTCGCTATTCGTTGATAAAAAATCATGCAAAGATTTTTACAAATTTTCAAAATCCCCGACCTGCGTAACAAGGTTCTTTTTGTCGCCGGGCTTTTGGTTTTTTATCGTCTTTTGGCCGCGGTGCCGATACCTGACATCGACGCAAGCCGTTTGAGTCAATATTTCGGCTCCAACCAATTCTTAGGATTTTTGAACTTTTTCTCCGGCGGCGGACTTTCGAATTTGTCCGTCGTTATGCTGGGAGTCGGCCCCTATATCACGGCGACCATCATCATGCAGCTTTTGACCATCATCTTCCCCAAATTCAAGGAGATGTATTACGAAGAAGGGGAGCGCGGCAAGGCCAAATTCAACCAATGGTCGCGTCTTTTAACCGTGCCCCTGGCCTTCGTTCAGGCCTATGGATTCCTCACGTTGCTTATCTCCCAAGGCGTTATCGACCGGCCGGATCTCTTTGATATGGTGCGCAACGTTCTCGTTATCACGGCGGGCTCGATGATTGCCTTGTGGCTTGGCGAGCTCATCAGCGAGCAGAAAATAGGCAACGGCATTTCGCTTTTGATATTGGCTGGTATTGTTGCGGGTATTCCCGGCGCCGTAGGGCTTGCGCTTGCTTCGTACACGCCAGGTTTGCTTCCAACCTACATCGGCTTCGTTATCATCGCGGTTTTAGTCATTGCCGGAGTCGTATATTTGAATGAAGGAGAGAGGAAAATTCCTGTTGCTTACGCGAAACGCGTTCGCGGGATGAAAATGTACGGCGGCGCGCAAAGTTATTTGCCCTTGAAGATCAACCAAGCGGGCATGATACCCCTTATCTTCGCAATCTCCGTGCTTTTATTTCCGCAATTTATCGCTCAGGCGGCGTCGGTTGTTTCTCCGGACATTGCCGTGCGCCTGAACGATATTATTACGCGATTTTTAAACAACCAGCTTTTCTACGGCATTTTTTACTTTGGCCTTGTGTTCGTTTTTACCTATTTTTACACCGCGATAACTTTCAATCCGGAGGAAGTTTCAAAAAATCTCCAGAGGAGTGGCGGTTTTGTCCCGGGCGTGCGCCCCGGCGAGTCAACCACTGCATTTTTCTCCGGCATCGTGAATCGCATCACTTTCTTTGGCGCGACATTTTTGGGACTCATCGCCATCCTGCCTATTATAATTCAGCAGCTTACCGGAGTTCAGGTTTTGACGATCTCCGGAACTGCTTTGCTCATCGTCGTCGCCGTGGCTTTGGAGACGATGCGACAGGTGAATTCGCAACTGACGGTTCGCGAATACGAGGGCTTGGAGTAATTCTTTCTCGAGGGACGGCTCGCCTTGCTCCTGCGGCAAGGCGGCCTGTATCTCGGCGCAAAAGTCGCAATGCGACACCGAGCTTTTGCACCTCCGATAACCCCATCGAGAAAGAAATACTCCTGCGCCGGTGGACTCTTGACACAGGCCTCCTTTGTAAATTATTATAGGTGATAGTATATTTTGGCGAGGTTGTGAAATGAAGGGTTGCCTTTGGATTGGAGTGATGGTCTTTATCCTGCTTTCAGCACTAGCGATTAGCGCTGACGATCTATCCGATAACAAACTGCTTTTTGAAATTCAGGTCAATCGATTAGTCCATTTGGGATACCCACAAGCACTCAAGATGACAGAAGCAGAATTCCGTACCGCCATCAACCCCTTGTCCGAGCAACTCAATAATCGACTTAGGAAATCCGATACGAGCAATATCCCGTTTCTCATTGTATTCCCGAGAGATTTTTTGAATCTCGGTACCCAATTCGATCTTTTAGAGACGGAAAAGGGCAAGCGCGGTTCGCAATCATTTAGAGAGGATACGAGGTTTATCACTGACGACGTGGAAGTGGCGGATAAACCCTACCTCATATTCGATGTTGACACGGGTATTGCCTCGACAAGTTCATTTGAATCACTCGAAGAACTTAAAGAGTTTTTTGCGAAAAATGAACGTCGAGGGCTGCTCATTGCAGAAGTTATTGCCATGGCGACTCATTTCCCCGAAGTCCTGCATGAGGACAACGATAAATATTCAACGAACATTCTGTATGCAATCGAATCGACATGGTGGTTTAGGGACGACGAAAAAGCAATTCCTGTCCTGTTAAGCACGTTTGGTTATCCTACCCTGTTCTACAACATAAAAGAGCAGATTCGTTGTAATCGAGGTCTTGATTGCAAACTGGAAAGAGTGCAAATTAAGTTTAATACCAGAACCCAGACGGCTTCGTGTCAAAAATAAGCGTTTTTGCTAGCCTCGGCATTTGTCGGGGCTATTTTTTTCACAAGGTATTATTGCGTCGCAATGTTAGTTCGACAGTCGCATTGTACCATTCGCGCGAATGGTACAATGCGATGCGAGAGAGATATTTTTTGATCGGTAGTTGGCGGATATTTTTAGTTTTTGCTATGATTGTTTCAAATGAGAAAAATAGTAATTATTCTCTACGGGCCGCCGGGCTCCGGTAAAGGCACGCAGGCGAATCTTTTGGCCCAGAAAATGGGCTTGATCCATTTTGATACGGGGAAGTACTTGGAGTCCGTCGTGCACGATCCGCGGCGGCAGAAAGAGGCGTTTATCAGGCGCGAGCGCAAGATGTTCGACGAAGGGATACTGCTCACGCCGAGCTTTGTTTTGCGAGAGGTATCGGAAGCGGCAACCAAGATCGCGAAAGCCGGATTAGGCATGGTCTTTTCCGGTTCGCCGCGGACAATTTACGAAGCCGAGGGACTTGTGCCGATCCTCGAACGCCTTTACGGAAAAAACAATATTTTTGTTTTTGAGCTCAAATTACCGGCTAAAGGTTCTATCAAGCGCAATAGCGCGCGTCTTGTTTGCCGTGAATGCGGCTATGGACTTTTAACGGCCTATTATCCGAAAGTTCACCACGTTAGATACGGAAAGTTATCTCACGTGGTAAAGGCGAAGTATTGCCCTGTTTGCGGCGGACGCCTTTACAGGCGTACCTTGGACAAACCAGAGGTCATCAAGGTGCGGCTCCACGAATACGAAAACCGCACAAAGCCAATTTTCGACATTTTGCGCAAGAGAAGATATGTTTTAGAACCGATCAATGCATCGCTCGCGCCGTATAAAGTTTTGGGCAAAATCGCCGGCACGATCATGTTGCGCAGTAAAGGAATAGGGAAAAAGGTTTATGCGACAACCACGTCCGCGCAAACCTTGGATTTCTACAGAATACTTTTCAGCTAAGGATTTAAATACTATCATTATAAACCATATGGTGTATAATGATAGTTATATTTTTTTGGTTTAGCTTAGAAACGTAAACGGAAAATGACCACGATTAAAACACCGCATGAAATTGCGATCATGGCTGAAGGCGGGAAGATGCTCGCCCAGGTTCTGCGTGCTTTGCGAGCCGAGGTGCGGCCCGGGATCGAAACTCTGGAGCTCGACAAGCTAGCCCATCGGCTTATAAAAGAAGCCGACGCCGAGCCAGCCTTTTTAAATTACCGGCCGACGGGCAGCCGCGAGGCGTATCCATTTACGTTATGCGCATCGCTTAACGATTGTGTAGTGCACGGCAGGCCGTCTAAGTACAAATTACAAGAAGGAGATGTTTTGAAGCTAGATTTAGGATTGAAGCATAAAGGATTTTATCTCGACTCTGCAATTACCGTTGCTGTGGGCGAGATCAGCCAAGAAGCGCTAAAACTTATAAAAGTGACCGAAGAATCTCTTGCGGTGGGCATAAAGCAAGCTAAGGCCGGGAAGACGGTAGGGGATATCGGAGCCGCGATACAAAAATTCGTGGAGAAAAATGGTTTTTCCGTAGTGCGAACTCTAACCGGCCATGGCATCGGCCGCGAGCTCCACGAAGATCCCCAAGTGCTGAATTTCGGATATGCGGGCGATGGCGAAAAACTCGAAGTCGGAATGGTCATCGCAATCGAGCCGATGGTCGCCATAGGCTCCGGCGCCACAAAAACTCTCGCCGACGACAGCTTCGTCACCACCGACGGCTCGCTTGCGGTCCATTTTGAGCATACGGTAGCGATAACGGAGAGAGGCCCGATGGTGTTGACAAAATAAATGTTTAAGATTACAATGTATAGTAGTAAATTCTTCGAGGTGCAGCATGGACTGGGAGACTCTTCAGATAGTAGTTCATCTAGTAATCGGAGCTATGTGGGCGGGATATGTCTATCAGAAGGACGGCCTCGACGTGGAGAAAGATGCGTTCGTAATCGTGTGCTGCTTCTTTGCTTGGCCGATTGCCATGCCGTTTCGTATAGGCAGGTATTTTGCCAGAAAATAACAAGTTTCTAGATCTATTCCCAGCCGGTTCTCTCCGAGAACCGGCGCTTTTCTTTTTGATATACTTAATTTGTATTTGTTTAGGATTTAGAGATTAGAGTTTAGAATTTTTACTTTATGGCTCAGCCCTTCTTTTCCATCATCATCCCGGCGTATAACGAGGCGGAACGCCTGCCCTTAACGCTTGTCGACCTCGACAAGCATTTTGGCGAGCGCAGTTACGCTTACGAGATACTTGTCGTAAATGACGGCTCGACAGACAAAACGCGAGAAGTCGCGGCGAGTTTTTCGCGGATGATGAAAAATTTGAAATTTATCCATAACGAGGAGAACAAGGGCAAAGGCGCCGCGGTACGGCAGGGGATGCTGCTTGCCCGCGGTAAATACCGAGCCACTCTTGATGCCGACAATGCCGTCCATCCGAGCCACATCGAAGATGCCGTGCCATATTTGAAAGGCGGAGCACACATAGTTCTTGGCGTGCGCACGCGGGAGAGTAAGATATGGCCACCCCTCCCTCCGTTCCGACAGCTTACAGAGAGATTGAACAATGTTTTTATATCGCCAATACTCTTCGGAAGCATAAGGAGCGGATTCGAAGATTTGCAGTCCGGTTTCAAAGTTTTTACGGATGAAGCCGCGGAAAGGATATTCTCCCAAGCCAAGGTCCAGGGATGGGGTTTCGACCTTGAAACGCTTGCTCTGGCGAGAGCCATGGAGTATCCGGTCAAAGAAATTGCCGTTTTATGGCGCCATAATTCCGAGAAATCGATGCCGCTTTTCGCTTATTTGCGCAATTTGGTGGATGCCGCTAGAATTCGCTGGTGGCTTTCGAGGGGAAAGTATAATATATGATGCCAATATGCGAATGTAATGCCAATCAACGAATTGCGAATTCGCAATTAGCATTATTGGCATAAGATTTGTAGATTTGCATAACATTTTATGGATCGTTACTACCTAACTCAAGAGCGCTTCGACGAGCTTAAACGCGAACTCGAAGAGCTTAAAAGCAAAAAAAGGATAGAAGTCGCCGAACGCCTGAAGACGGCAAAAGAGTTCGGCGATCTTTCTGAGAATTCGGAATACACGGAAGCCCGGGAAGAGCAATCGATCGTCGAAGGGCGTATTTTTGAACTCGAAGAACTTATGAAGCGGGCGGAGATAATCAAAAAATCGGCAGGAGCGAAGAGCAAAGTTGAAGTTGGCTCCTCTGTGACCGTGAAAAAAGGGGAAAAAGTAGCAACCTACACAATAGTCGGCGCGTACGATGCCGACCCTGCTACGGGCAAGATTTCCGATGAATCGCCATTAGGGAGGGCATTTCTTGGCCGAAGGCCGGGCGATAAGGCGACCGTTGAAGCGCCGTCCGGAGAGGCGGTGTATGAGGTGTTGAAGATCGAGTAGCGCTCAGTTTTTATTTCTAAAGGACCAAGTTCGCTCCACTCCTGCGGTGGAGCGATCTTGCATCTCGGTCGAGCGACTGTTGCGCAGACCAAGCTCGCTCGACCTCCGATAGCTCCTCTCGAAACAAAAACCTCGCTTCTGCGAACTGACGGTAGATGCGTTATAATCGCTTCGCTCATATACCCGGTTCGCCCCGCCTTGCCGGCGAGGCAGGTCGGTCAAAACCAAAATAATTTTGATTATTTTGCTCTCTCCCTCGCTGCCGGTTATAATTAAAATCATGTTAGATGATCTCATCGCCGAGCGGCGGAAAAAGCTTGAGAAATTGAAGCAAGCTGGTATTGACCCTTATCCGCCCAAGGCAGAGCGGACGGTTTTGATCTCCGACGCGCACAAAAAATTCGCACAGCTTGTTAAAGCCGGTAAGAACATTTCGCTTTCCGGACGCCTGCGTGGGGTGCGTGATCAGGGAAATATCGCTTTTTTTGATCTTGAAGACGAAAGCGGAAGATTGCAGTTGGTCCTAAAAAAAGACAGTTTCGCAAAGGCGGATTTCTGGAAGTCGGTTTTGGATATCGGCGATTTTATCTCCGCCACAGGGAAGCTTTTTAAAACAAAGCGAGGAGAGGAGAGTTTGGAGGTTTCAGATCTCTCAATGGTCGCAAAATCCCTCCGGCCCTTGCCATCGGACTGGTACGGGCTCGAAGACATTGAAACGCGCCTTCGGGAGAGACATTTGGATCTGCTTTTGAATTCGGAGACAAAGGAACTTTTCCGGAAAAAGGAGATCTTCTGGCGAACGTTTCGGGATTCTTTAGAGAAAGAAGGATTTCTTGAAGTTGAGGCCCCTGTGCTTGAATCGATTCCGGGCGGAGCGGACGCCGAACCCTTCAAGACCCACATGAACGCGCTTGACCATGATTTTTATTTGCGCATCTCGCTTGAACTGCCCTTGAAAAAACTCCTTGTCGGCGGCTATGAGAAAGTTTTCGAGATCGGGCGCATCTTCAGGAACGAAGGAATAGACAAGGAACATTTACAGGACTACACGCAGTTGGAATTTTACTGGGCCTACCGTGACTACAACGACTTGATGGCATTGCTTGAGAAAATGTACAAATCTGTTGTGAAAGCCGTGACAGGGGGCCTTCAAACTTCATATGGCGGTCAAAAGATCGACTGGAGCAAGAAGTGGCCGAAGATCAGTTATGTGGATGAATTCAAAAAGCACGTTGGGCTGGACCCGCTCGCGGCTAGCGAGGCGGACTTGGTCAAGAAGGCGCGCGAGCTCGGGATTGAACCGGAAAAACACCAGGGCAAGGGGCGTGTCATTGATCTTATCTTCAAAAAAGCCGTGCGGCCGCATTTACTTCAGCCGTCTTTTCTTATCGACCCTCCGGTTGAGATTGAGCCCTTGGCGAAGCGTTCAGGCCGCGATCCGCGTGTTGTAGAGCGTGTGCAGATCATGGCCGGGGGCACGGAGCTCGGTAAGGGCTTTACGGAGTTGAACGACCCCGTGGATCAGCGTGCGCGTTTCGAGGAGCAGGTGCGCTTGCGCGAGAAAGGGGACAAAGAAGCACAGAGGTTAGATGAGGAGTATCTCACGGCAATGGAGTACGGCATGCCGCCAGCTGCCGGCTTCGGCGTCTCCGAGCGGCTATTCGCGGTTTTGATGGACAAGCCCATCCGCGAGACGGTCATCTTTCCGCTGATGAAACCGAAGAAGTAAATTGATCTAATTAACCTAATTTCTAATCAATAACCAAAAATAAATTCCAAATTACAAGCACCAAATTACAAACAAATTCCAATGACCAAAATCAAAAATTCCAAATCTATTGAATTTCGAATTTGTAATTTTGATATTGTTTGTAATTTGTGATTCGTGATTTTTCAGATTGGGATTTGATTAGGTCAATTAGGAATTAGAATAATTAGAAATTTTTACGCGTATGCGCAAAGTTATGGTCTTCGGAGTTTTCGACGGTGTGCACGATGGTCACAAGGCGTTTTTTGAAGAGGCGCGAACGTACGGCGATCACCTTATTGTCGTTGTGGCGCAGGACATTATCGTCGAAGAACTCAAAGGCAAGCGGCCTCTGCGCGACATGGCCGAGCGCTTTGCCGATCTTGAGGCCCTAGACGGCGTGGATGAGGTTGCGATAGGGGACGCGAAGCTTGGCACCTACGAAGTAGTTTTAAAATATCAGCCGGACATTATTGCCTTGGGTTACGACCAGACGGCGATGAAAGAGGACTTGGAGGCGCATTACGAGAAGTTCGACTGGCATCCGGAGATAAAAGTTATGAGCGCGTTTGAGCCGAATAAGTATAAGAGCAGTTTGCTTAACAACCCGTAATTTTCAAATTTACTGAGAGACGCAATTTTAACCTCCTCTTAAAATTTGTTATCAGCGTTGCCCTATATTTAAATATAGGGCAACTGCCTCAACCTTGGATCGGCCCTCGTTCATGTTGCAAGCAAACAAATATCACTAAAACCGATCTCCGTGTTTATTTGAAAACGCAATCATGTAAGCCCCCTTTTTTGGACGGACTTGCATTACTTTTTTATTCAATATACTATTGGGTTAGCAACTTGTTGCACAAGGTGATGTTGAATGACGATCATTGAATGGCTAGCACTTTTGTGTTGGGCAATTATTTTAGCTTGCGGTAGCGGAGTTTTGCGGCTCGATACGTATAGCAATAAATTCATAATTGGGTTGCCCGAGAGGTATCAGGGTTGGCTACAAAGTTTGTCCAGTTTCCAGGTAGCGATGCGAAAGTTATTCTTGACTATCCTTACAGTCGTAATTTTATGGGTTGTGCAATTTCTCCTTCACTACATCTTTGAGTTTTTGCTATCACCTTTCCGTGCGTTGCTGTAGAAATAACGCCGCCAGTTGTCTGGCGGCGTTTTCTTTCGGCAAGTTTTAAGCTTCCAGCCTCCTTGCCGCGTCGCAGATGATCTTCGGTTCGCCGTCTTTGAAGGACATTTTTCCTTCAAGCAAGACAGCGCAGTTTTCCTGCCAGACGGAAGCAGTAGTTTGCAAGATGCTGTTAAAGACCACGATCTCGATCGGCTTCGGCGAAGAAAAGTCTTCGAGTTTCACGAAAAGCATCGGCTGGCCGGTTTTCGTGATGATCTTCTGAACTTTCGATATCATCCCGGCGGCGCGGACGACTTGCGCCGTCGTTATCGCGCGCAACTCGGCAACGGACTTTGCCTGCGTGGCGCGGATCTTTTCGGCATAGGAATGGAGCGGATGGTCCGAGAGGAAGAATCCCAAAAGTTCTTTTTCCCATGTTAATTTTTCGTCCTTAGAAGCCGGCTTGACGGGTTTGAGGCGCAGGGATGCTTTTGGGGTTGCCGCTCCGAAGAGAGACGTTCCTTTGGCAGTTCCGCCATCCTTACGCAGGGATACGGAGAATTTCAATATGTCATCGATGTTCTGCAGTATCTGGTTGCGTTCGATGCCCAAGGAGTCGAAAGCGCCGCTTTTTGCGAGCGACTCCAGCGATTTTTTGTTGAGATCTTTATGCTGTACGCGAGAAAGGAGATCCTCAAAATTTTGGAACGGCCCGCCGCGCATGCGTTCCTCGATTATAGCCCTGGTTACCTCCGAGCCCACGTTTTTAACAGCTTCAAGGCCAAAGCGAATCTCTGGTTTTTTGCCCGGTTCGGATGAGGGAGTGAAGTTAACGAAGCTTTTATTGACATCAGGCCCGAGTATTTCAAGCCCCGATTGCTTTGCTTCCTGGATAAGGACGGCGATGCGTTCGATGTCCGAAACCTCGGCGTTCAAAAGCCCGGCCATGAATTCTTCGGGGTAATGCGCTTTAAGATATGCCGTGCGGTAGGCGGTTGTGGCGTAACAGGCGGAATGTGCTTTGTTGAATCCGTAGCCCGCAAAGGGTTCGATGAGCTCCCAAGTTTTTTCCGCAACGTTTTTGGGGATATTGTTTTTCGCGCAGCCGCTCAAGAATTTGTCCTTCTGCTCATCTAGCAAGCTTTTTATTTTTTTGCCGACGGCTTTGATAAGGATATATCCTTCGCCTCGCGTGAGGCCTGCGAGTTTCGTTGCCATATCCATCACCTGTTCCTGGTAGACGATGATGCCGTACGTGCTCTCGAGGGCCTCCTTCATCGCCGGATGGAGATAGGTGATCTTCTCGTCGCCATGTTTGCGCCTGATATAACTCGGAATAAGTTCCATCGGCCCGGGCCGGAAAAGCGCTACGAGCGCGATCAGATCTTCGATCCCCGTCGGCTGCAGATCTTTCATATAGCGCTTCATTCCGCTCGATTCGAATTGGAAAACGCCGGTTGTGTCCGCATTGCGCAGAAGCTCGAAGGTTTTTTTGTCGTCAAGCGGAATTTTTTCGATATTCACCTTCTCGCCGCGCGTTTCATCGATAAGGCGGATCGTTTCTTCGATGATGGTGAGGTTTTTGAGGCCCAAGAGGTCCATCTTTAAAAGTCCAAGGTCTTCGATGGAATGCATTTCAAACTGCGTGATGATGTTTATCTTGTCTTGCGGCGCGAATTGTAGGGGAACGTGTTCAACGAGCGGTTCTTTCGAGATAACCGTGCCGCAAGCGTGCACTGAAGCGTGCCTTGCCACTCCCTCGAGGTGTTTCGCCGCTTCGAGCACGCGCTTCGCGTCTTCGTTCGATTGGTAAAGTTCTCCCAGTTCGGGAACGTTCTTTATCGCATCTTTTAATTTAAAGTTGAATGGAATTAATTTCGCGATCTGGTCGCAGAAGTTGTAGCTTAGCCCCATCGCGCGGCCAGCGTCGCGCACCGCCGCGCGCGCGGCCATTGTTCCGAAAGTAATGATCTGAGCGACATGATCTTCCCCGTATTTTTGCCGTAAATAGGCCAGAACCTCGTCGCGGCGGGTGTCGGCGAAGTCGATGTCTATGTCCGGCATCTGGATACGCTCCGGGTTCAAAAAACGCTCGAAAAGTAGCTTATATTCGATAGGGTCAATATCGGTTATTCCCAGTATGTAGGAGACCAAACTGCCCGCGGAAGAGCCCCTTCCGGGCCCCACCGCGATGCCATGGAGCTTAGCCCAGTTCACAAAGTCCTGGACGATCAAAAAGTAATCGGCGAATCCCGTCTTTTCGATCACGCCCAGTTCGTATTCCAGCCGCTCGTTCAACTCTTTTGTTTGTTTTTCTTTCGCGAAGCGGTTGCCTATTTTTTCTTCCACGAGTTCGCGGAGATACGCGTTCGCGGTTTTTCCGTCCGGTTTCGGAAAATCGGGGAGGTGAGTTTTACCGATGTCGAGCGTGACGTTGCAACGCTCGGCGATCTTCGCGGTATTTTCCACCGCTTCGGGTAGCGCGGCGAATTTTTCCGTCATTTGATCGGGCGATGTCATCGAAAAATCGTCCGCCTTCAAGGTGAGGCGATCATCGTCCGAAGTTTTATTTCCGGTTTGAACCGCAAGCAGTATGTCGTGGTATTCGGCGTCGTCTTTACGGAGATAATGGATGTCTTGGGTGGCGGCAAGCGGTATGCCGGTTTCCTTGGAAAGTTTAATGATACCCTCGTGAATCTTTGCGACTTCGGGAATGTGCGGATGGTCGCCGATCTCTAAAAAGAAATTGCCTTTGCCAAAAATTTCTTCGTATTCGAATGCAAGCCGCTTCGCGTCCTCGTATTTTCCGTGCATGAGCGAGCGGTTCACTTCGCCCGATAGGCACGCCGATAAGGCGATAAGCCCTTCGTGATGTTCGCGGAGAAGGTCTTTATCGGCGCGCGGCTTGTAATAAAATCCTTCAAGGTGCGCCTTCGACACGATCTTTATTAAATTTTTCCAACCGGTGTCATTCTCCGCGAGGAGTATGAGATGAAAATATCGTTCTCCCGGTTCGCGCGAGAAGCGGTCGCGCGGCGCGATGTACGTTTCAACTCCCAAGATCGGTTTTACGCCCGCTTTCTTTGCTTTTTTATAAAATTCCACGGCGCCGTAGAGAACGCCGTGATCGGTTAAGGCGAGCGAGTCCATCCCTAGCTCCTTCGCGCGGTCCACAAGCTCGTCGATTTTTGCGAGACCGTCCAGGAGAGAATAATGGCTGTGCGTATGCAGATGGGTAAATTTTGACATAGAGAACTTAAGTCATTGCGAGCCCCGCATTAGCGGGGCGCGGCAATCTCGTTATCATTGTTTAGTTCAATCTTAAAAAATTTTAAGGCATCTTTGAAGGGGATAACTGATCATTGACTTAGTTTTTGGCGTATGATATACTCCCAGCAGCAACTTACAAACGAGGTAATGACGATGACATCTAGCCGAATTTGGCAAAAGGCAAAACAGATGTGGCTCGGTTTACGCCTGAGAAGAAGTTGTCGCAGGGCCGGAAGAGCGTTCCGTATTTTGGCCGGCGTTCCAAGCGTTGAAGACAAATTGCACACTGCCAGAATAGCGGTAACCAATCTTCGCAAAGGATCACGCGGTGATAATGTAAAACATAAAATAGAATGGATTAACGAGGCACTTGAAGCTGGCTGGAGCTATAAAGACGTGGGTACTACCAGAGAAGAACTTATCGAGTTTCGCAATGGCAAGAGTCAGCAAATTTTGGCGAAGAGAATACTCGAAGAGATTCGCGCAGGGATGCAAGAAGGGTTTCCCACGAAGGGCGACTTCTATGAGCTTGAGCAGCTCTTGAAAGAGAAAGTTTTTTCTCCAGAGGAAGTAGGAACATCAACGGAAGAGCTGTTTAATCTCTTTAGAAAAAGAACCATCTCGTATTCAAAACGAACTCTCGAAGAGTTGAGAAAAATGGCATCCGACAATCTCGAGGAAGCGAGAGGGGAACTGCGTAGGCATGAAGATGTTGATTTTACGGCGAGAACGATCCGAGAGGGATATTCCGATGACTATCTTAAATATCATATTACCCTCGCAGACATTGGTACGAACCACGAAGAACTCCCCATTCTCATCAGGAGGGCCTACCTCAACGCGGCGAGGTTGGGATTAGAGGACATTCAAAAAGCTGCAGACAGAGGTTGTTTGCCGTCTCCCGAAGAGAGACGAGGAGAAGATGCCACACATATTGACAAGCTCAAACTTATACTTGAAAAAGCGAAGGCGATACTGGAAGACGTTGGATCAAGCGAGAATGAGTTGCAAAAACTCTTGGTGTCTAGCAGCAAACAGCTTGCCAGAAATACACTTGCGCGCCTAAAGAATCCCGTTGAAAACGAGTGGTTTATGTTTGGCCTTATTGTATTCCACCTTGAAGGCCCGCGTTGGGTGATTAACCGGCCGAAGGATTTGATAATTATCATGCGAAAAGCCCTGAAAAAGGCAAATGCTTCTTTGTTGGACATTGGCACCAACGAAGGTGAAGTTCAAGAGTTAATCAAAAGAGGACATCTTTTTGTGGCACGGCTTGTTCTCGACAAGATGCGCCTTGCTTCGCAAGACAAAACAAACTTGCTCGATGACGAGAGATTTCCATTTGATTGCGCGCTGGAAGTTGTGCGAGGATCTCTAAAACAAGCCGGTTGCGGCATTGATGCTATCTGCGGATCAGAGACGGAATTGCAGAGATTGGTTGCAAACAGCGTAAGTGTAAATTAAAACTTATCCCGTCGCCTGGAAGCCGGCGGGGTTTTCTTTTGAGCATAATTTTTCTATAATCCAATGAGACACCATCCTAGCTCCCTCCTTCGCATAAAGCTTCGGCGGGCAGGCAACGGCAGAGTCCCGTCTTTTAATAAAAATGCCGACGTAGCTTAGTGGTAAAGCGGCGGTTTTGTAAACCGCGGACGGGTGTTCGATTCACCCCGTCGGCTCATAAACGGTAGGCAATCCTCGGTTTGGTATCGGGATAAAGCGAAGGTTCCGGGTTTAAATCCCGGGGATGGCTCCGGTGCCCGAGTAGTTCAACGGCAGAACGATTCCATGGTAAGGATTAGACGGGAGTTCGACTCTCCCCTCGGGCTCAATAGCACAGAGAGATTATCTCAAAGACAATCTCTCTGTGCTGTTTTGAAGGGAGTCGAACGAGGGGTGGGTCGGAGGGGAAACTTGGTGTCCCCTCCGTGTAGGAAAAAGCTCCGGAGGAGCGGATTAAAAACCGTGGGTTTTTAAAAGCGAGTGAAACGAGCGTGTGAGACTCTCCCCGCTGGCTCACAAAAATAACGGACTACTTGCGTAGTCCGTTGATGGTTTCTGTAATGTATTTTAGTTCTGTTTCGAGTGTTGCAGGGGAGAGTTCACTTTCGATGATGATGGGAACATTCCAATCGCGGATCGCCGCGATTATTTTTGTCTGCCGCGTGTAGTGCAGCGGTTCGTGGTAGCCGGCATATCCGCTCAAATGGATTTCGGCGAGACGGCGGCCGACGCGGTCGTAAAATTCTTGCGCGAGCCGCATCGTTGCGTCGTTCGTAAAAACATGATTGACGTCGAGCACGAAGCGAAACCTTTCATCAATCTGCATTATGCGTTCCATATCAGGCGCATTTCGGCAGCTCGGCTTACGGTTGTCCATGTTCTCGAATGCGACAGGGAAATTCGCCGATTTGAACGGTTCAAAATCCACGACCGTTTCCGGGTGGAAAACAACAAGGTCGAGCGGAGAGATGTCGTTCAGGAGTTCTATCTTCCTAAAAATTATTTCGGTTTTGGAGGATCTTGGTCATTCTCGCGAAGTTCGCGTCCAAAAACTCGTTGTACCGAATGTAATTCAACTCCACGGCTTTGCAGCCTAATTGCGACATTAAGGACAGGCGGCTGAGTAACGACATGCCGGACTTGTGAAGGACGCCAGTCGAAAATCCGATAAGCAATTTATACCTCCTTGACATTGTTCTCCGCTCATCATATCTTAAGCAAGGCGTTTTTACAACGCCTACTTGATTCTCTCTTCTAAATTCTCTATTCTTATTTCATGCCCAGCAGTTCAACTGCGACGAAGAGTTGGCCGCTGTTGCATTCTGTTTATTGATCGAAGTAATCCCTTTTGACTATATAAAGAAAAACGTCGAAAAACATCATTTACAACAGTGTGAGTTTGGGCTTTGCCCAAACAATCGCAGTTGATACTGACTGGGAATGGCCGGAAAATCAAAACATTCGGAAAATTTAATAACTCTGCGCTGCTCCGTCTGCAAACGGCGTAATTATTACACGGGCAAAAACAAGAAGAAGGTTGAGCGCAAGATAGAAACTAAAAAGTTTTGTAAGTGGTGCAGAAAGAGAACTGTTCACAAAGAAGGCAAGAAATAATCGTCCGCAATTTTGTGGAGTGGGGGAATTAGTTAAGTGGCATAACAGCGGTCTCCAAAACCGCGGTCGGGGGTTCGATTCCCTCATTCCCCGCCAGTTAAATCATCAAGTAAATAAGGGATAATTTTACCCCGACAGGTGGGACGCTCGAACCTATTGCAATAATTAGCCAAAGGTTTTAGGATATAAACGTATGACCAAAGAAATTCGTGGGGACACTGCAACTCCCGAGGAATGGAGACAAGCTAATGAAAAATTAGGGGATTTAGAATATGCTGGAACTACTGTTGATAAATTGGAAAATCTCAAATCAGTTTATGACGTATTAACTCCTGAACAGAAGAGCCGTCTGCGCGAACTTATGAAAGGCGTAATTTCTCTTTTGGGGTGATGATAGCAGTGTTGAGTGATAGCTTCGGAATAAAAAAGCCGTCGGTAGTAGTCATCCAATAGGTTCTAACATCGTCCACTACTCCCCGCAGAACCAAAAATGGGACGGCATTACGCCGTCGCTCTGGAAGCGGGCTTTTTGTCGGCTTGACACAATTTATTGGTTTGCTATACTGACTTCAAGCTCCAAAGACCGTAGGCAAGCACAACCCTCCTTCGCGTAAAGCTACTGAGGGCGCAGTAAGACCTACCGAGGAAGCGCTAGTTTTTATGGTCTTTGCGAGAAGGCCGTTTTTTATTAGATTTTCTTAACGAGCTTGAGCGAGTTTAGAAAATCAATAACCCCCTCACTCGAAAAGCAAATATGTTCTATTTCTACGTCTTGCAGTCACTAAAAGACTTAGATTTGTACTTCGGCTATACCGAAGATTTGCGGGAGCGCGTAAAAGAACATAATGCTGGTAGAGTTGTGTCGACAAAAAATCGGCGTCCTCTCGAGTGCGTATACTATGAGGCATATAAGTCGAAAAAAGACGCTCGAGAGCGGGAACGGCAAATCAAAAGGAGGGCAAAAGCGTATATCAGTTTAAAACGTCGGTTTAAGAACAGCATTAATCTTTGATTTTCGAGTGAGGGGGTGCTCAATTTTGTAGTTGCTCAAACTGCGTTTAATAAATTAAACTTGTTTTCACAAACAAAATAGGCATGCGTACAAAAGCACAAAAACAAGAAGACCTTAAAAAGGGGCGCGAACTTTTGGAGAAGTCGCAGGCCCTGGTTTTTGTCGATTTCACAAAAGTTTCGACCCAAGGATTGCGCAAACTCCGCGCAGACCTTAAAGCCGCGAACGCGAAGCTCTTCATCATCAAAAAGCGTTTACTCTCTTTATTGCTCAAAGAGAAGGGGATAGAGTTCGACACAAAGGCGCAAAAATTATATCTCGGAGTTGTCTTTTCCGAGAGCGATTCAGAAGCTGTGAGTGGTCCTGTCTATAAATTCTTCGCAGGGCTTGAGGTTCCCGAAGGCGGCGCGAAGGATATGTGGGCGAAGCACATTATTGGCGGTTACGATGTAAAAGCAAAAGCGCCGGTTTCGGCGGAACAAATTGTTTTCATCGGCAAACTGCCGCCGCGCGAAGTTCTTTTGGCACAGCTTTTGGGAATGCTTGCCGCGCCGTTACGAAGTTTCATGTATCTTGTTCAGGAAAAATCAAAACAGCAAACGCAATAAAATAGCTAAAAAGGTCGTTGCTAACGCAAGCAATTCAAAACTACAAATTTCATACGAATCTACAAACCGTTTTTCGTGGCATTCGAATGTATTTGTAGTTTTGCATCGCGCATATCAATGGACAAATTCCAAGATTTAATTTCAAAAATAGAGTCCTTGACCGTCGGCGAAATGGCCGAGCTCGTTAAGGCGCTCGAAGAAAAGTTCGGTATCTCTGCCGCAGCGCCGGTTGCTGCAGGAGGCGGCGGCGGTGCGCCCGCAGAAGAGAAGGACGCGTTCAATGTGGTGCTTAAAGCCACGGGAGACAAGAAGCTAGAAGTTATCAAGGCAGTTCGCGAAGTAACAACCCTCGGATTAAAGGAAGCTAAGGATCTGGTTGAAAGTGCGCCAAAGAATGTGAAGGAAGGCGTAAAGAAAGACGAAGCGGAAACGATCAAAAAGAAACTCGAAGCCGCGGGAGCTAAGGTTGAAATCCAGTAAACAAAAAAGACGCTCTTTCAATGGGCGTCTTTTTATGTATCTAGGGTTTTTGATTGTTGTGCACCTTGTTGGGATCGAACCAACGGCCTTCCCGATGTGAACGGGACGCTCTACCACTGAGCTAAAGGTGCAAGTGATATAAAGAAATATACTCGAAAACTTCGGGCCTGTGAATAACTTTACGGGCTCTTTTGTTTTTTGCTCGAAAATCCTCGATTTTTGAACGGCATTGGCTCGCCAAGGACCGTTTGCACAATATTGTTTGGCAGACGGAAGTGGGGTAATATTAAAGGGAAGTGGGGAGTTGTGGATAAAAGTGTGGATAACCACCCCTTTCTGTGGATAACTGTCGCTCGCACTTTGATTTTTGAGAACCGAGCTCGATTCGTTCCAGCGGCGAATCTGCTCTGCATCTCGCGCTGACGAGTCCCGCCTTGCGGGACACCAAGCTCGTCAGCGCTCCGATAGCTTCTCAAAAATCAAAGTTCTCGCTTCTATATTCCAAATTCTAAATTCTATGCTCCTCGGCGAATACCAACACAATTTAGATCAGAAAGGTCGGGTGGCGATGCCGGCGAAATTCAAGGAGAAGCTCGCGGCCGGAGCCATTATCACAAGAGGCATCGATGAATGCCTTTTCGTTTTTGCGAGCAAGGAATGGGATGAGTTGGCGAAGAAGCTTGTCTCCTTGCCGCTTGCCCAGGCGAATTCGCGAGCGTTCGTTCGTTTGATGCTTGCCGGCGCGATGGACGTGTCGCTCGACGGACAAAGCCGCATCCTCGTTCCTGATTATTTGAGAAAGTATGCCGGCTTGAATAAAAAAGTAATTATTGCCGGTTTGTACAACAGAGTTGAGATTTGGGATGCGTCGCGATGGAACGAATACAAGAAAAAAACCGAAGGCGCATCGGAGGAAATAGCGGAGAAGCTGGGAGAACTCGGGATTTAATCAGCGAATAGCGAATAATTTCCGAATTTACGAATTCGCAAATTCGCAATGAAATTCGTTATTCGTTGATAATGCAGCACACACCAGTTCTTTTAAAAGAAGTCATAAAGTTTCTTGATCCGCGGCCGGGAGAATTCATTATCGACGGAACAATAGATGGCGGAGGACACGCAACCGCGATTCTTGAGAAAATCACATCGCGAGGAATTTTCTTAGGTCTCGATTGGGATAAAAATATATTGGATAGTGCGCGTAAAAGAATCGCGGAAATCCGAAATTCTAAATCCGAAATTCTAAACACAAAAATTGTTTTGGAGCAGGGCAATTACGCCGATTTGCCGGACATTCTAAAGCGGCAAAAACTGCCCAAGGCAGACGGATTGCTTCTCGACCTCGGATTTTCTTCCGAACAACTCGAATCATCCGGCAGAGGATTCAGTTTCGAGAAAGATGAGCCGCTCATCATGACCTACAGCGAAGAAAGACATCCGGTTGCTCAAATTCTTCGAGAACTAAAAGAGAATGACCTTGCCGATGTAATTTTTCAATTTGGCGGCGAACGAATGTCGCGCAGGATCGCGAAAGCGATCAAAGAGCGCGGAAAGCGCAAGCCGATAATGACGAGCGGCGAACTTGCGGAAATCGTAAGAAGCGCAGTTCCAAAAAGTTATGAACGCGGGCGCATTGATCCCTCAACAAGAACTTTCCAAGCATTGCGCATTTACGCGAACGACGAATTAAAAAATCTGGAAATGGCACTGCAAAATTTGCCGAATGTTTTAAAAACCGGAGGAAGAGCGGTGATCATAAGTTTTCATTCTCTCGAAGACAAACTTGTTAAAAATTACTTCAGAGATTACGCAAAAGCCGGCAAGATGGAGATATTAACAAAAAAACCGATTACGGTGTGCGAGGAGGAGATACGCGCAAACGCTAGAAGCCGTTCCGCCAAATTACGCTGCGCGCAATTTACACGAAGTGCCGCTAATACATAACGAAATACCGCTAAAATTCGTGATTCGCGGAAATTAGTCAAATATTCGTGGTCATTAGTGCAGTCATCGAAGATGACATATATTCAACCAAACAAGCGAACTTTAATAACAAAAATGCTTTTAATGCTCGTCGCCGCAGCTGTTTTTGCCGCGCTATGGCTCGTTATTTTGTATAATTCAACAGTTGACCTTGAGCACGGCATAGTAAGCATGCGTGGGGATATCAAATCATTGCAGGCGGAAAACGCCGAGCTTAAGGAAGGAATATACGCGCTTTTCGATGCGGCGAATTTCAAGAAAAATGTCGGGAGCGACCTCGTGCAGGACAAAAA
This sequence comes from Patescibacteria group bacterium, assembly GCA_038077975.1. GTDB lineage: Bacteria > Patescibacteriota > Minisyncoccia > UBA6257 > 2-01-FULL-56-20 > JBBUGM01. The sequence goes on along the minus strand of JBBUGM010000011.1, from coordinate 6,885 downwards.
TCCCGAATATATGGAAGTGGGTGCCGGTGAAAAGTTAAGTTTGGGCCTTAGAAATTAGGATATATGGGCAGAAGCAAAATCAAATGGTATTTCGTCTCGCTTTCATAGCACTGTTTATTATTGCCGGCTATACGCGGGTACTTTTTCAGCTTTATGATTTGCAACTTGTCGAAGGAAACCAATTTCTTGTCCGAGCCGGTTCGGAATATCTTGCCTTGAGATTCTTGCGCGCCAATCGCGGCGCGATCTATTTTACCGATAAAGACGGAAATTTGTTGCCCGCGGTCTTGAACAAGGAATTTCCCTTGGTTTACGCCGTTCCTTCGGCGATCGACGATGCGGAGGAAACAGCTAATTTACTCGCGCCAATTTTAGAGCGTCCAGTCGCGGAATTGATCGCGGCCTTTTCCAATAAAGAAGATAAATACGAACCTCTTGTGCGCAAAGCCGAACCAGAATTGGCTGACGAAATTTCCGCGCTTCGCATAAAAGGAATTTATGTCGAAGGAGAGCCGGGAAGATTTTATCCGCTCGATTCTCATGCGGCGCATGCTTTAGGATTTGTTTCTCCGAAGAGCGATGATATCGGCGACATCGGCCAATACGGACTAGAATCTTTTTACGAGGAATTATTGCGCGGGTATCACGGCGAAATAATCGACGGAGAGATCGTGCGTCCCACGGCGGGGAAAGATCTGGTCTTAACGATCGATCCGAACATCGAGATCGAAGCCGAGAAAATTTTAGGAAACCTTGTGCATGATTGGAAGGCGAGTGGAGGAAGCATCATAGTGATGGACCCGAATACGGGAAAGATCCTGGCGATGGCGAGCGCGCCGAATTTCGATCCGAACAACTACAGCAAGTTTCCGGTCGGCAATTTTTTGAACCCGGTTACCCAGGAGATCTATGAACCAGGTTCGGTGTTCAAGGTGATAACTATGGCCATCGGCATAGATACCGGGAAAATAACTCCCGACACGACATATTATGACTCGGGCAGTGTTACCTTGAATGGCTGGACGATAAAAAACTACGATCTCGATAAGCATGGACCGTATGGCAGAGTGACGATGACGAACGTTATCGAGCACTCGATAAACACGGGCGCGGTTTTCGCTGAGCGCGAGATAGGAAGAGATCTTTTCACGGAATATCTGCATAATTTTGGATTTTCCGCAAAAACAGGGATCGATTTGCCGTCGGAATTGCCCGGTGACCTCGGCCGCTTGAACCCAAAGGAAAGGGATGTGGTCTTCGCGACGGCTTCTTACGGTCAAGGAGTAGCGGTGACGCCCATCGGCCTTATTAACGCGATGGCGGCGATCGCGAATGGGGGAGTGCTCGTCAAGCCCTATCTTAACGCCGCAATAGAGCCGGAGATCGTGCAAAGAATTGTGAGCGTGGGAACCGCGCAAAAAACTTCCCAAATGATGGTTTCAGCTGTTGATAATGCCGGCGTGGCGAAGATCAAGGGATACGCGATTGCGGGAAAGACGGGCACGGCATTTGTACCCGACTTTCAATATGGAGGTTATACTGAAAAAGTAATCAATACCTACGTGGGTTTCGGACCCGCCTGCACCGAGGTTGCGGCGGGCAAGCCTGTTTGCGATCCAAAATTCATTACTTTGATCAAGCTTGATGAGCCGGAAGGAGCTCCCGTTGCCGCGCTAACTGTTGTGCCCGCTTTCCGGGATTTGGCGCAGTTTATACTGAATTATTACGATGTGCCGCCGGACAGATTGTAGTTTATAAGTTTGTAAGTTGATAAGTTTTAAGTTGAAATTACAAACTTAAGCGTAGCGCAATTTATAAACTTAAAAACTATGCTAAAAACTTTACGCTGGACCCTTGCCCAGCTTGCGCAACTCACCATTGCGCGTTTTCGGCCTGGAATAGTCGGCGTGACGGGCAGTGTCGGGAAAACTTCGACGAAGCTCGCGATCGAGGCGGCGCTTGGCCGCGAAAGAAGGGTGCGCGCTTCGCGCGGGAATTTAAATAATGACCTCGGCCTTCCTCTTGCCATATTGGGCGATTGGAGCGATAGCGAACTGAAACTCATTAGCCGCGATACTCCGGCGCACACAGCCCGCGTCCGCAAACTGTTTTTTTGGTGCAAGGTTATCATCGTTTCATTTTTCCGCGCGCTTTTCGGCTCGCGTTCGGAGTACCCGGAAATACTCGTTCTCGAATACGGTGCCGACCGGCCCGGGGACCTCAGATATCTTTTGGGCATTGCCCGCCCCAACATCAGCGTCATAACCGCGGTGGGGGACATCCCCGTGCACGTTGAGTTCTTTGCCGGGCCGGAAGAAGTGGCGCGCGAGAAATCGCGGCTTATCGAGCATCTCCCCGTCGCCGGTTTCGCGATCTTGAACTACGACGACGCGACCGTGATGGACCTCAAGGAAAAAACGCGCGCGCACGTGATGACATTCGGCTTCGGCAAAGGCGCGGAAATAAGAATTACGGGCTTTGAGAACCGTTCGGAAGAAGGCCCGCTTCGCCGCAGCGTGAGCGAGGCGAGCAGGCCCGCTGGCATTGCTTTCAAGTTGGAATATGGCGGCAGTTTTGTACCTGTCCGTCTCGATAAAGTTTTTGGCAGGGCGCAGGCATATGCCGCGGCGGCGGCCGCCGCGGTCGGATTCGTTTTCGGAATGAATTTAGTGAGAATTTCCGACGCCTTGCGCAGCGCTTACAAACCGGCTCACGGGCGGATGGAACTCATTGCCGGCATAAAATATACCTACATCATCGACGACTCGTATAACTCTAGTCCTTATTCGATGCACTCGGCATTGGATACTTTGAAAAGTTTGCCTGGCAGGCGCAAGATAGCTGTTCTGGGAGATATGCTAGAGATCGGAAAATACGCCATCGAAGCGCACGAACGTGCTGGCCGGCTTGCGGCAAAGATCGCGGATATTTTGATAACCGTGGGGCCGAGGGCGAAATTTATTGCCGAAGAGGCCAAAGCAAACGGTCTGCGCAGGAACAAGATCTATTCCTTCGATACGGCTGAAGAAGCAGGGAGAGTACTTCAAGACATCATGCGCAAAGGCGACTTGGTTTTAGTTAAGGCCTCGCGCGCGATCGGCCTCGACAAGGTGGTGGAAGAAGTGAAGGCGTTTTAAAAGTATTCGCGAATATCGCGAATAGCCGATTAATAATGCGAATTATCGCCATGTTTTTGAGTTGGAAAACCTGATTTGACAAAAATAGCCATCTCATGTTACAATGTAGGCAGTTCGTATCAAATCAGCTGGGAGAACCACCAGCTTAATAAAACGGGTTACGTCCCTGCTTTACACTGCAATAGCTTAATCGGCTAAAGTGTGTGTGGATGCGGGGAGGAAGGAGGCAATATGGGAATGAGCCAGAAAGTCACGATCGAAGGTCTGCAGTCGAAGGTCAGCGAGTGCACAAAGTTCCTCGAGGAGACGGCCCTTCGGGCGGCTCACCTCGGGACCCTCTACGGTGCCTTCGAGGTTGTGAACTCGAGGGTGAGGAGCAAGCTTCCCGAACCGCAGTTGGTTTATCTGCTGCGGAGTATCGGCATCGATCCGTACGACGAGGAACAAGTAGAAATGCCGGTAGGTGAAGATGAGACCGAAACGAAGATCGTGAGGACGCTGAAGCCCCTTGATGGTCTTCGCGAAGTCGTCACAATCGCTCACCAGGCACTCCAGGCCGAGCGCGACTGGCAAATCCGTGCCCGGAGCGAAGTCGCCCGCACCCGGCGTTCTCTCCGCCGCGCGGAGCGGCGCAAGGTACGCACCTTCGACGCCGAGCGCTACAGCGGCGTTCGCATCGTCGGCGGTGGCTGCAATTCGGGACCGAAGAGCGGCATGTACGACTCGCTCGAGGCATTCTCCGGGCGTGGCGGCAGTCGCAAGGCGCAGCCGCAGAAGAAGGAGAAGAAGTCTCGTGGCAAGCGTAGCAGCTTCGGGGCCTAAACCCATCAAGACCCGGGCCAGTGCAGAGTTGCACTGGCCCGCATTTTTTTGTAAATTCAACTTATTGCCGCTATCGTCTAGCCTGGCCTAGGACGCATGGTTCTCATCCATGTAACCCGGGTTCGAATCCCGGTGGCGGCACGAGCAAAAGAAAAAACACCATTGCGGTGTTTTTCTTTTGTCCTAGCCCTAAAGGATTCGAACGAGGGGTGGGCCGGAGGGGAAACTCGGTGTCCCCTCCGTGTAGGAAGACCGCGTAAGCGGGAGTTAGAAACCGAGGGTGTCTAAAGCGCAGGCCTAAGGCCAAGCAGTGAGATTCCCGGTGGCGGCACGAGCTTGTAGGTAGTTTCGAAATGTACGATAATCCAAGAAGATATTTCCATAAGGAGTGGCGAGATGGACGGACCAGTCATTGACCGTTTTACTGATTTCTGTGAGGCGTGGACTTTTTTGACTAGCCACAACATCTTTAGCGATGCCATGGGCACGAACCGTTTTTGGCCCGATTGTTTCAGATATGAAATCGATTTTTCTTCACCGGACTATGTTTCCGTGAGAGGCGAAAGATGGTTTCTGGCGCATGAGCTTTCCGAAAAGGAACAGATGAAATATCCTTTTGGTTTGCGCGCTCCGGACGAGTATTTGATATTCAAGGCGTCGAGTGTTGAAGCGGCCGTTATCAAATGTGCAACCCTGGTTTACCGCAAGCACGGCGATAGTATCGAAAACACACAAGCACCCAAAAAGGAAAAGCAGCTCTAAGAGCTGCTTTTTAACATTTCCGCAACATATTTCGCGATAGCCATAGAAGATGAGAGTCCCGGCGATTCGATACCGATGAGATTTATGAAAAGTGGTGAACGTCTCTCCATCTGAATTATAAAATCTGTTTCCTCCGCTTCGTTCGTCGTTTTCGGCCTGATGCCGGAGTATGCCCAGACAAGGTCTTTTGCTTCGATTTCCGGTACGAAGCGCCGGGCGGCGGCAAGAAATGTCGCGACTGGCGTCTTGTCCTCCTCGTAGCAGTCCTTGCGCGGCACCGGCCTTGCGTTCGGGCCGATGTATAGCCGCCCGTCCACTCGCGGGCTGAAGTGGATGCCTTTCCCTGGAGAGTTGTGGGCAACGACCGGGTATATTAGACGTTTTGTAAGCCGGGCTTTTTCGCCAACGACTTCATAATACTCGCCACGCCACGGGTAAATTTTATACTGATTGAACCCGGCAAGGCGTGCGATTTCATCAGCATAAAGACCGGCGGCATTAATAACACATTTTGCGGCAATCGCATCGCTGGGCGTGCGGAGAGTATAAACAGATTGATCTGCCTTTATTTCTAAAACAGGGCTTTGGAAAAAGAAATTTACTCCGCTAGTTTCGGCGTCGCTTTGGAGTGCCTCGACGAACCGCCTCGAATCTATCACCGAAACATTAGGGATGAATATCCCGCCCATAGCGCGGAGATTCGGCTCGAGTTTCTTTAGTCCCCACGGTCCGAGAAATCTGAATTTTATATCTTGTTCGCTGCCGCGGCTAAGGAGCGCGAAGAAAGAATCAAGTTCGCGCCAAAGTCCGCTTTTTACGGCATTCCAAGGCACGGCAACGATCATGCCGCACTCAAGGATGGGCAGTTCCTTCGTTTTTACGTACTCGGTAGCCAGTACATTTCCGATTCTTGCCAATTTTGACTTGAGGAAGTCGGGATTCTGATGCAGGCCGGAGTGGAGCACGCCGCTGTTTTTGGAACTCGTTTCAAGTCCCACGCCAGGCAGTTTCTCGAGCACGATAATGCTTTTCTCGGGATTGCGGAGCGCAAGTTCTCTCGCGATCGCACAGCCAGCGACTCCCGCGCCAATGATTGCAATATCAAACCTCGCCGACATTCTGCCTCCATCCGGGTTTTAATCTGCTAGGAGAAAGCATAGCGCCATTTTTGGAAAATTTCCAGCGGAGTTGTTTTTTGATCGTAATAAAGATATAATGTCTTTAGTTTACAAGAAAACTTCATAAAGACAGGAGGCGATCGTGCGGCAAGAGAAAAGCGTCGCGCAAGAGCAAATTTGCTTCCGGGTTTGCGGCATACCGGTAATTATTAGCGTTTGGGCAGCGGTCGGTTTTATTTTTCTGGTCTGGTTTATCATCGGTCTCTCGATCAAAAGGCTATTCTTATCTAACGCCGAACATGTCTTAATCGGCCTTAGTGTTGCTGTAGCGGTTTACATCGGAGCGATTTTTCATGAAGCGGCTCATGCCGTTGCCGTGGTATTCATCGGTGAAAAGGTAAATTGGTTCCAGCTGTCCTGGTGGGGCGCGCAAATTCATGCATCTCCGGAGCATTTGCGCGAACTACGACCGCAAGAAGAGATGCTTGTGGCCGTTGTCGGCCCTTTGGCAAACTTTGTAGTGGCTGGCGTAACGGCAATCCCGCTTTTGGCCATCGATAATTATTTTGTGAGATCGTTATTGCTGTTCTCCACATATGCCAACTTATTTTTTGGTATTTGCAACTTACTGCCGATTTACAAGGCTGACGGCTATTGGATCGTGGAAGGGCTTACGCGCGCGGTTTTCGGCGAAACGAGCGTACTCGCCGATTCTCTGAAGCACCTGTTCGCTGTCGCCGGAATCGTCACCCTGTACTTTATCGGCCAATTCGTTTTCTTCTCATAGATTTACCCCGTAACATACGGGGTTTTACTTTTTCTTAACGACGCCCTAAACTTTGTCTTGTACACCCCTATAACGCGCCGGAGGCGCGCAATTTTCAATTTCTAAACTCTAATCTCTAAAACGTTATGAAGGACAAAATCATCATCAAAGGCGCGCGCGAGCACAATTTGAAGAATATCAACCTCGAGCTCCCGCGCGATAAAATGATCGTCTTTACCGGCCTCTCGGGGTCCGGAAAGTCGAGTTTGGCGTTCGACAC